>NZ_AUPG01000008.1:0-104922 GCF_016772115.1 Petrotoga sp. 8T1HF07.NaAc.6.1 | reverse complement strand
CACCCATAAGGAAGCTTAGAAGAATTAGCTCCTTCGCCCCGCTCCCCAACATAGGGAAGAACAGAAAGCTTTACCCCCTTAACTAAATAATTTTTTTGTAA
The DNA here is from genome assembly GCF_016772115.1 of Petrotoga sp. 8T1HF07.NaAc.6.1. NCBI lineage: Bacteria > Thermotogati > Thermotogota > Thermotogae > Petrotogales > Petrotogaceae > Petrotoga > Petrotoga sp. 8T1HF07.NaAc.6.1. The sequence goes on along the minus strand of NZ_AUPG01000008.1, from coordinate 104,821 downwards.
AAAAAAGGGGCAATGGAAGTAAAACCAAAGGCTTTATGATTGAAAATTCTTTCCGTGGAGCCAACGAACAACACTCCTCCAGGATTCAAAGCATCATAAAATTTTTTGTATAATTTTTCTTTAGCGTCGTTGTCAAAGTATATAACGACATTTCTACATATGATTAAATCAAAATTCTTTTCAAATTCGTCAAATAGGAGGTTTATTTTGTTGAAAGTAACGCTATTTTTGATGAAATCTTTTATTTCGTATTTATCTTCTCCTGTTTTTGTGAAGTACTTTCTTATGTATTCGTCGTTTAAGTTTATTAAACTTTTTTCATTATATATACCACGTTTGGCTTGCTTTAAAGCTCCCTCGTCAAAATCTGAAGCGATTATTGTTGATTTGCCAGAGATACCTAATTCATTTAACACGATAGCAAGGGTGTACGGTTCCTCCCCGGTAGAACAACCTGCACTCCAGAGTTTTATCTTCGGCTTGTAGTTTTTAATGAATTCGGGTATTATTTCTTGTTTTAAATATTCCCACTTCTCTGGGTTCCTAAAAAATTCCGTGACATTGATTGTGAGCTTATCTAAAAATTCGAGCCATTTGTCCTTATTTTTCTGTAATAATTCTAGATACTCCGAATACGAATTGACACCATATTTTTTGAGTAATATATCCGTTCTCCGTCTTACTCTGTGTTGTTTGTATCCAGAAAGATCTAGATTGAAATGGGTTACCAACTTTTTCAAGAATAATTTATAGTCTTCGTCATCAAAAGGGGAAGAATAAAATTCTGACATCTTTTTCCTCCAAATTTAGTTATTTTCACCTAAAAGTTCTACATAGAAAGAAACTCCTATTCCAAGATTGGAATAAGTAAAAAATAAATTTTTGGTAACAGGTATTCGAAAATAGAAATTTTCATCATTTTTATCGAAATATATCGAATCAACCCAAAGAGATTGGGTGCTTGCATTGTACTCCAATAAAAAATCTTGGTTCAAAATATAAACAGAGTCAAGAGCATTATCATCTAAAGAAAAAAGTAAATCTCCGGCTCTAAAATAATACTTCATAATATCTTCAAATCCTAGAGATATGCCCAAGTTGTTTGGAGTTGCTAAAGTCATGGCAACTTTTGATTGAGAAAGGTCTGTAACCTCAGTCCAAAAGGACATGTTAAAAAGGGATTCTTTAAAGATAATCCCAATTTTCAAATCATTGAAGGTTAGTACAAAATAATCGTCCAATACCATGCTAAAACTATCAAAACTTTCTGTTAAAAAGTATGGGTCTTTTCTATTTCCGGGATTTCTATACGAAAATTCGAAGCCTGCTTGATCAAATTTGAAATAATTAATTACGTTATCTACGTTCGATAATTTAACTTCGTTTTCTAAAGATTCAAAGTCAAAACTAAACCTAGTTTCGTAAATATCTTCAAACTTTAAATCAAAAATTAATTCGTTTTTTAAAGATTGAGTAAAATCACTTAGAAAAAGTACCTTAGAGGGACTAGAGGCAAAATTCAAGGTGGAGAATATTAATGTAATTAATATAAGTACTAAGGGAAATCTTTTCATTTGCAATTATCCTTTCCCAAATAATTACCAAATAATTTAAAATGGGGACTTTCGTCCCCATTTATGGGCTCTTAAATATTTGCAGCAAGTCTTTCCATTACTTCATCGTCGATCTCGTAATTTCCGAATACTTCTTGGACGTCATCCATATCATCCAAGGCGTTTAACAATTTTAATAACTTTTCAGCGTCTTCATCAGAAAGCTTAACGGTTGTTTTAGGCAAAAAGGTTAATTTTTCAGAGACGGTATAACCTGCTTCTTTTAAAGCATTTCTCACCTGAGTCAGATTTTCCGGGGCGGTTATAATTTCTAAAGGATCGGTGTTTTCATCTAAATCTTCTGCGCCAGCTTCAACCGAAAGTAACATTAGCTCGTCAATATCTTCAACTTCTTCTTTGGGGATGGTTATTAGTCCTTTTCGTTCGAAATTCCATGAAACAGAACCTGATTCTGCCAAAGCTCCTCCCCATTTTGAAAGAACATGGCGAACTTCTTGAGCAGTTCGATTCTTGTTATCGGTTACAACTGAAATTAGGAGTGCAACTCCGCCTGGACCGTATGCCTCGTACATTATTTCGGTGAGTTCTTCACCCTCTAATTCACCGGTTCCTTTTTTGATAGCTGATTCGATCTTGTCTTTAGGCATGTTAGCTGCTTTGGCGTTTTCTACCGCGGTTCTTAAGCGTGGATTAGATTCTGGATCTCCTCCGCCTTCTCTAGCAGCTATTGTAAGCTCTCTGATGAGTTTCGTAAACATTTGGGATCTTTTTGCATCTTGTGCGCCCTTTCTGTGTTTAATATTTGCCCATTTATTATGTCCTGACATAATATTCAACCTCCTCACAAACAATGAATAAATTATTTTTATTGCGGTTCTTTGAGCCAATTAAATTTTTGACAAAAACTATTATACTTTTAAGGATTACATAAGCATTTTTGTTTTTTATCAATTTAATTGCTATTTTTTAACTTTTATGAGAAATTTGTTGTACTTATAAATTCTTTCACCATTATTTTAACATTTTTTATTTGGAAAAACAAGCAAAATATTTTTTATAATATAATTTATTACTCAAATTTTCAAAAAATATAAATCAAAATATGGTATGATATCCTTAAACGTTAAGGGGTGACCCCCTTAAGGTCCCCGTACATCATTTGCTTCGCAAATGAGAATTTGGAAGTTAGTTCTAAGGCATTATAAAGAACCATTTTGCATAAAGCAGCAAAAAACTTTTTGCATAAGGCTGCAAACAAGTGGAGGTGTTTTTTTATAAAGAGTTTCATTATAGGCTTTTTTACCGGAATGGTAATTTTTTTAGCTTTATTCTTCTATGTATACGATTATTACAACGATTCTACATCTATTTTTCTTGTTGATCCAAAGTACAACACTTATCTATTCGATAATGGAGAACAAATACTTTCTACAAAATACAAGTATGTTAAGTTAGACGAGATGCCTCCAGAATTAATATACTTCCTTTTGTGGACGGAAGATAGGGAGTTTTACGAACATAATGGAATCAATGTTAAGTCTTTAACCAGAGCAGCATTAACAAACATAAAGAACTTTTCTATAGTCCAAGGTGGGAGCACCCTGACTCAACAGCTTGCCAAAACTGTTTATCTCACAAATGAAAGAACTATTAAGAGAAAAATAATGGATATTATGCTTGCTTTTTTTCTGGAACGGTCTTATACCAAAGAAGAAATTTTGGAAGCTTATATGAACAGTGTTTATTTGGGGAACGACATTTCAGGATTTGGGGCTGCAGCGGAAAGATATTACGGAAAAGAGCTACAAAATTTAAGTTATGAAGAGATGCTAGTTTTAATAGGGATCATAAACGGACCAGAAGTTTACAATCCCTATAAATACCCAGAAAGAGCTAAAAATCAGGGGATGATAGTTTTAAATTCGTTGCCTAACAATTTCATAATGGAAGAAAAAGACGACGTTAAAGAAAAAATAAATAAGATGGTTTTTTATCCTCAGACTTACGATGAAAGGTATTTAAATTTAATTTATAGAATCAAAGCGGAGGAAGAAGCTATAGGTTTAAAAGGAGGTGGTTATACTGTAAAGACCACCTTTAATAAAAATCTATTTGATACTGTTACTGTAGACTCATCAACCTCCGCAATTGTTATCAACAACAAAACAGGTGAGATATTAAGTTTTTGGGGTGGAGAATACGATGTTTTTTATTCTCAACAACAGGTTGGTTCTGCTATTAAACCATTTTATTATCTTTTGGCTTTGGAAAATGGCTATGATAAAGATACAACACTTCCCGATCAGCCTATGAAATTTGGTGATTGGGCTCCAGAAAACTTTGATAAAATATATAGAGGAACGGTTACTTTAGAAGAAGCGTTAGTCGATTCTATAAACATTCCATCAATCTACCTTGCTTCTCATATAGATATATCTCCTCAAAGGTCTATAGAAACTATTAAAAATTTTCTTTCAAATGTAGTGGGAGTTCAAGGTAAATATCCGAATGATTTAACTTTAGCGTTGGGAACTTTAGAGACAAGTCCATACGAGTTTACAAAAGCTTATTCAATCTTCCCAAATTACGGTATCATTCCATCATCGTACATAATTTCAGAAGTTTACGATAAGAAAGGGAATTTAATATATAAAAGATATCCAAATGTTGAAAGAAAAATTGAAGGTGTTTCCAATGATTCATATGCCACAATGAATACTTTGATGAGAAAAGTCGTACTGGAAGGAACAGGTCAAAGAGCAAACGTCTTAGATTTAGATTTACATGGTAAAACTGGAACTTCTGATTTATCAGCATGGTTTATGGGTTACACCGGTAGTGAGGTGTTGTCCACTATGGTTAAAGGAGAAGATCTTTTATCTTCGTACAACGCAGTTCCCTGGGCAAGAGAAATTGCCACTTCTTTACTTTATTATGGTCAAAGTGAAGAGGTTTATGTTTATCTGAGTTTAAAAAGTATACAAGAAAGTATTTCTTTTTTTGAAAGCCCTATTGATTTCGTTTCCACAGGAGGAAACATTGTGGGATATTTAAATTCGGTCAAGTTAGATTATCCGTTTAAAGAACTTGAAAAAAAGATAAATGAAGCCTTGAGAGAAATTCAATATCTTTATCCTGATGTGGCGAAAGAAATCGAGCAATGGAAAAAAGAGAATCTGACGGATTTCTTTCAAGAACCATTTTCCTTCATTCAAAACGGTTACGATTTGGAAAGTTACTTGAACGGCATCAATATTGATAAAGATGTGCAAACACAATTACTGGAAATTTATAATCAAATAAAATACATATATCCTGATCAAGCTAAAGTAATCGAAAAGTTCTTATAGTAAAAAATGTCTAGTTTTATTTTTTTAAAATTAACAATTAATTAATACTACCCGTTTATTTAGATGGTAAAATAGGCAAATGGATTTTAGAAAATTTTGAGAGATCGGAGGTGCAAAAGTGTACGCTATAGTTTATTTTAATGGTAAACAATACAAGGTAGAAAAAGATCAAGTGATTTACACTGAAAAAGTAAAAGATGTGGATCCAGGTAACGAGGTAGTATTAGACAAAGTTATTTATCTAAGTAAAGAAGAAGAAAAGAAAGCTGGGAAACCTTATGTTGAGGGAGCAAAAGTGATTACCGAAGTTGTAGAGCATGGAAAAGATAGGAAGGTAAAAATAATCAAATTTGAAGGAAGAAAAAATTATAGAAGAGAAAAAGGTCATAGACAAGAGTATACTGCTCTAAAAATAAAAGAAATTGAAGGATAACGCCAATGATTACGGCAATTTATAACAATTCTGAAAGACCCAGTGTAGAAATTTTTGGACATGCTGAATTTTCTTCTTTTGGTAACGATATAGTTTGCAGTGCTGTCAGTGTTTTAACTCAATTTGTTGCTGAAATTCTAAAAAATGAAAGTTTAGGTCATATTGAGAAAAGAGAGGGTTATTTAAAGATTTCGCTCAAGCAAGAAACTCACCTCTCCAATTTGTTATTAGATTACTTGCTAAAAAGTTTGGTTGCCATATCTAAAGATTACCCAAGAAATCTTAAAGTGGAGGTTAGATAAGATTATGAAAATAGATTTACAACTTTTTGCCAAAAAAAGTTCTGATGTAAATAAAAAAGATAGCAACCCCAAGTATCTTGGAGTGAAGGCTTCTGACGGAAAAAAAATTAGAGCCGGTACAATAATTGTTAGGCAAAGAGGCACTAAAATTCATCCTGGGGAAAACGTTGGAATAGGGAGAGACTTCACCATATTTGCTAAAATAGACGGTGTAGTTAAGTTTAAAACAAAAAACAACAGGAAGTTTGTAGATGTTTATGCCCTAAAGGACTGATTCGTTTATGCATGGTAGAAGAGTAGCAATTGTCGGGATTTTTGGGGCACTTTCATTTCTTTTAACTTTTATAGAATTTCCAATAATACCTTTGTTGCCGTTTCTAAAATTCGATCCCAGTGACAGTTTGATTATTTTGGTTACAATGGCCTATGGTTTTTTCCCGGGTTTTTTCACCCTTGTAATAAAAAGCTTTTTATTTATTTTTAGAGCGGGTGATGGTGGTTTAATCGGCATATTGATGAATTTTATAGCTGGAACCGCTTTTATAACGACGTTGTATCTATTAAAAAATTTTGTTAAGTTGAACAACTGGATTAATTACGTAATTTCTTCTTTACTGACGGGGGTTGTAGCGTACGGGTTGAATTATTTTGTAGCGATACCAGTTTATACTAATCAACCAACATCACAATTCGTTAGCAACATAGGCATAAGTTTGCAATTGTTTTTTTTACTAGTTCTATTGTTTAATTTCATTAAGTTTTTTGTGGATTCGTCTATTTCGCATTTTTTATTGAAAAAAACTAAAATAACAAGTTTCGCTCAAACAAAATCAGAAGAATGAGGAGGTTTTTGAAATGAATTCTAAATTAGTGCAGCCTTCATATACCGCTAAGAAAGAAGATATAAAAAGAGAATGGTTCTTGATCGATGCAAAAGACTACACACTAGGAAGACTGGCATCGAGGATTGCAAAAATACTACAGGGGAAACACAAACCGACCTATACACCATATATAGATAGTGGGGATTTTGTTGTTGTAGTGAATGCGGAAAAAATAAAACTTTCGAAGGACAAAAAAGAAAACAAAATATACAGAAGATACAGTGGTTATCCTGGAGGGCTCAAGGAAATTTCTTTTGAACAGATGCAAAGTAAGCACCCTGAAAGGATAATTCAGCTAGCTGTAAAAGGTATGATGCCCAAAACTATTTTAGCCAAGCATATGATGAAGAAACTAAAGGTATATGTTGGTCCTGATCATCCACACCAAGCTCAGAATCCAAAAGAGATAAAAATAGAAAATATTTAATCAGGAGGTATTCGAATGGCAGAACTTATCGAATATTACGGTACCGGGAGAAGAAAAACAGCCGTGGCAAGGGTACATTTAAGGCCAGGCAACGGTAAGATAAAAATAAATGGAAAAGAATACAAAAGTTTGGTAGAATATTTAAGAGGCAACGAGGTATGGGAAATAGAAGCTTTAAAACCACTCACCGTCACATCTACAAATGGACAATTTGATTTAGTTATAAGGGTTAATGGTGGAGGATTGAGTGGCCAAGCTGGTGCCATTAGACTTGGAATTGCCAGGGCTTTACTTTCCTACGATGAATCCTTCAGACCTATTTTGAAGAAAGAAGGTCTCTTAACTAGAGATCCAAGAGAAGTAGAAAGAAAGAAATATGGTTTGAGAAAAGCTAGAAAAAGAGCTCAATTTTCAAAAAGATGAGTACTGTTTTATCTGTTTCGTATTTTTAAGGAATAGTGAAGTTTATGAGCAGAAATTATGATAGTCTGAAAAAAGTAATTGACGAAATTAAAAATAAAGTTGATATAGTTGATTTCGTCAATTCTTATTTGTCTCTTTCTAAAAGGGGAAAAAATTACACAGCTTTATGCCCCTTTCATGCAGAAGATACCCCATCTTTTTATATATTTCCTGAAACCCAAACCTTCCATTGCTTTGGATGTGGAGCTCATGGTGATGTGATCACTTTTTTGGAAAAGTATGAACAAATTAGTTTTTTGGATGCCTTAAAAAAAATAGCTACTTATGCGGGAATTGAATTAGATATAACTCAAAAAGAAAAACCTGTGGAGATAATTTTTAATGAAGAAGTTTCCAAACTTTATAACTATAATCTTCTCAACCTCTCTTCTAATCATAAAGTTTGGCAGTATTTGAAAAAGAGAGAGATAACTAGAGAGTTAGTAGAAGAATTTGAATTAGGGTTTGCCACGGGCTCAGAAATTCAAAAAGTGATCGAAGAAAATCTTTTTGATAAAGACATTGCAAAGAATACTGGTTTGTTGATCAATGGAGAAAAAGAGTTTTTTTATAATCGTTTAATTATCCCAATAAGAAACAATGATGGAGAGCTAGTTGGCTTTGCAGGTAGGCAAATAGAAGAAGACACGAATGCACCCAAGTATCTGAATACTCCTGAAAATAAGTTTTTTAAAAAATCTAAAATACTTTACGGGTATCATAAAAACAAAAAATTCATAAAAGAAAATGATTTTGTAATACTGGTTGAAGGCTACTTTGATGTAATTTCCATGTACAAATTAGATTTCAAAAATGTTGTGGGTATTTTAGGTTCTGCCTTTACAAAAGATCACGCCGTTGAATTGTTGAAAGCAACTAACAAAGTAATTACGATGTACGATATGGATGAATCTGGTCAAAAAGCCACTTTATCCACCATAGATGCTTTATTTGCTAAGGATTTCCAAATAGCAGTTTCAAAGTATCCTACTAAAGATCCTGACGAACTAACCAAGAAGCACGATAACAAATACATCGCCGAAATATTAAAAAACTCCTACAAATTTCATGAGTTCATCGTTGATTATTATTCAGAAAAATACGATTTAAGTAATGAATTTGCTTTAGAGAAATACTTAAAAGAGATGTCAAGATGGTACAAAAAATTTGAAGATGTTGGAAGAATAAGTTATTTACAAAGTTTTATTGAAAATATTTCAAAAAAAACGGGAAAAGGTACCGAGTATATTCAAAAAATACTAGAAAGAACTTCTGCACTAATACCTGTAAGTTCTGCTTCAAATGAGTCTAATTCTCAAACGAAAGATACTCTTTACGTAGAAAAGGATATAAGATACGATATTGCGAAATCTTATTTATACCTATGGATTAAATATCCTCACTATAGAGAGATACTCAAAAATTATTTCAGCGAGGAAGATTTTTCTAGTCAGTTGCTCAAAGAATTTTTTACTTTAACCTCACAAAGTTCAGATATTGGGTTTCTACTTGAAAATTCTTCAAAAGAACTAAGTGAATTGATAGTAGAGGTTTGGAAGATTGAATATTTTTTTAATCCTGAGAGGATTCTTTCTTCTTTAAAAGAAAGTATTAGGAGAACAAAAATAAATGAACAAATAGAAGAGTTGAAGAAAAAACTTCATGAAACAAAAGATCTTTCGGAAAAGACGAATATTACGTCTCAAATCATACAACTTTATTCAAAATTAAAAATAGTCAATTGAATAGTATATTACACACTTTAAAATTAGAATTTTATTTGTTTATTAAGCGATCTAATAACGTTCCCTGTCAACTACCCCCGTCTAAAGACGGAGGCTTGAAGCCTCGGAGTTGACCAGCCTAAGTTCGAAGACAGCCTCACGGCAAATTTGAAGAACTACGTTATTCTGGTCATGACACCTTGGAATGCTGGAGCCAGTTCCAAGCCCTGTCGTTCAACATTAAACAGGTATACGGGGTTGAAACCAGTGTGTTGAATGTAAAAAGCCAGAATAACATTGGCGAGGCTCACTTTAACCCGAAAGGGAGAGGAAGGTAACTTCCATGGAAAAGGAATCTGTACAACGAGTTTTTGTATTAGATAAAAACAAACAACCACTTATGCCATGTCATCCTGCTAGGGCAAGAGAGTTATTGAAGAAAGGTAAAGCAGCAGTATTTCGATACCATCCATTCACAATTATTCTAAAAGATCGTGAAGGCGGCGACACGCAACCTATACAGGTTAAGATCGATCCTGGAAGTAAGATCACTGGAGTTACTTTAGTAGGCGATTTTAAGAACGGTAAGAAAGTAATTTGGGGTGCTGAGATTCATCACAGAGGTCAAAGTATCAAAAAAGCATTAGATACTCGTAGAGGTGTAAGACGTTCACGAAGAAACCGAAAGATAAGGTATCGTATAGCAAGGTTTGACAACAGAAAACGTTCAAAAGGTTGGTTACCACCTAGTCTTATAAGCCGTGTAGAAAATATACTCACATGGATTAAACGTATTCGACGCTTTTCACCAATTACAGGTATTTCATTGGAATTAGTACGTTTTGATACTCAAAAACTACAAGATCCAGAAATTAATGGAATAGAGTATCAACGAGGAACGTTGTATGGATACGAAATAAAAGAGTACCTTCTTGAGAAATGGGGTAGGAAATGTGTATATTGTGGTAAAGAGAATGTACCGTTAGAAATAGAACATATCGTACCTAAATCTAAAGGTGGAAGTGACAGGATAAGTAACCTTACATTAGCTTGCCACGAATGCAATCAGAAGAAAGGTAATCAATCAATTGAAGAATTTTTAACAAATAATCCAGAAAGGCTGAAACAGATCAAATCAGAATCAAAGAGACCACTCAAAGATACAGCAGCACTCAATGCTACACGTTGGTATATATTCAATCAATTACGAGGAAACAGCCTCACGGCAGGTAAGGAAGAATTACCTATTGAAGTTGGAACAGGAGGACGAACAAAGTACAATCGTGAGACACAAAACTATCCTAAAAAGCATTGGATAGATGCAGCTTGTGTTGGAGAAAGTGGTCAAAACGTTCAAATTGAACCTGATATGCAAGTTTTAGAGATCAAAGCAATGGGTCATGGAATGCGTAGAATGTGTTTTGTAGATAAATACGGATTCCCAAAAAAATATCGTCCAAAAGAACGAACATATATGGGATACAAAACAGGCGATATAGTGTTGGCAGTTATACCAAAAGGAAAAAATATGGGTATCCATATTGGACGCATTGCAATACGACATAGGCCAAGCTTTTTATTAAATGGTGTTGGTGATGTACATCCAAAATATCTTACATTACTACAAAAAAATGACGGTTATGGATATCAAATATCTTAAAAGGAGGAAAGATTCTGCGTTCCTCTCACCATTAAAGTGGTGAGTCCCCTGCAGATTTTTTTATGGAAAAGCTTGAGAAAAAGGTGGATTTTTCAGAATTAATAGAAGAAATTGAAAAAATTGAGATCGTTGATCAAGATAAAATAAGGGTTAAAAGAGACAAAGAATGTTATATAGAAGAACTTGAGAGAGGTTTAGAAAAACTTATTGAAATAGCTAAAGAGAAGAACAATACCATAACTTATCGAGATATAGATGAATGCATACCTCATAACTTATCTGATGTGATTGACGGCAGCTTTTTAGATAAGATCCATGAAAAGCTCGAATCAGAAGGGATAGAAATTATAGAATCCTCCCAAGAGGACCAAATCCAAGAGGAAGAAGAATTTTTTAACGATGGGTTAGAGGAGCTTTTTCAAGAAAGGGAATCTCAGATATTCGACAACTCTGCCGTAAATGAACCCATAAAGATTTATTTGAGAGAAATAGGGGGAATCAAACTTTTAACTCCCTCCAGGGAAAGGCAGCTTGCTATAAGAGCTAAGAAAGGCGACAAAAAAGCCAAAGACGAATTGGTGAAGGCAAATCTAAGATTGGTGATTAGTATAGCCAAAAGATACACAGGAAGAGGATTAACCTTTTTGGATTTGATTCAAGAGGGGAATATAGGTTTAATTAGAGCCGTAGAAAAATTTGACTGGAAAAGAGGCTTTAAATTCTCAACCTATGCTACTTGGTGGGTTAGGCAAGCTATCACCAGAGCTATAGCCGATCAAGCTAGAACAATTAGAATACCTGTTCATTTGGTTGAATCTATAAACAGGATGAACATAGTTATTAGAAAACACCTCCAAGAAACAGGTGAATACCCCTCTACCGAAAAGTTAGCAGAATTACTGGATAAACCTTTAGAAAAAATGGATGAAATTTTATTGGCAACTAAAGAGATCATTTCCGTTGATGCACCAATAAGTGGTTCTGATGATGAAGAAGCTTATATAGGTGATTTTTTAGAGGACTCTGAAGCTGATCAACCAGAGGAAATTGCGGTGAGAATGATACTTAAAGAAGAAATTGAAAAAGTTTTGGAATCTTTAAGGCCCAAGGAAGCTACGGTGTTAAAAATGAGATATGGCTTGCTTGACGGTAAAATGAAAACACTGGAAGAGGTTGGAAACTTCTTCAACGTAACAAGAGAAAGGATAAGGCAGATTGAAGTAAAAGCCTTAAGGAAGTTAAGGCATCCCTCCAGAAGCTTGCAATTAAAAGAAATAAGCGATATGATAGAAAAGAAGGACATATAACGGGAGTGGAAATAAATGGCGAAAAACAAGGGGAATGATTTCCTCTTTTTGGGAGAAAAAAACACCCCGAAGGGGGTTCAAGGAAACACCCCGAACGAGGTTGAGGAGAACACCCCGAAGGGAGTTCAAGGAAACACACCGAACGGGGTCAAGGAAAAATTCCCCTCCTTAAGTGGCGGAAGCCCGTCATCTTTATTCGAAAATGAGTTGGATGAAGAACAAAGAGAAGCTGTTATAAAATCAGAAGGAAGATCGATAATAGTTGCTGGTCCTGGCTCTGGTAAAACTAGAGTAATAACCTATAAAATTGCTTATTTGTTGAATAATGGAGTTGAACCTGAAAATATTTTATTAGTCACCTTCACCAGGGCTGCGGCAAGGGAAATGATAGAAAGGGTAAAGAATGTTACCAATAGAAATATAGATAAAATGCTAGCTGGTACATTCCATCATGTATGTAATTCTATTCTTAGAAAGTACGCCACGCTTTTAGACTATAAAAATAATTACAGCATCCTCGACAAAGAAGATTCAAAAGATTTGTTAAAAATGGCTAAAAGCGAGTACATCAAAGAAATCAGTGATAATTACAAGCTTCCAAAAGAAGAAGTAATAATGAAAATTATAAGTTATTCATGTAACACATTGACCTCTTTAAGAGAATCAATACTTGAAAGAGCCCCATATTTGTTGAATTTTGAAAGAGATATTGAGCAAATATGGAGTATATATATCCAATTAAAAAAAGATATGAATGCAATGGACTATGATGATCTGTTAGTAAATACTTTAGTTTTATTCAAAACTCATCCAGAAGTACTAAACAAGTGTTCAAGCCAATTTAAATATGTTTTAGTTGACGAATTTCAAGATACCAACAAAATTCAAATAGAATTGGTTGAGGCTTTATCATCGGTTCATGGGAATCTGATAGTTGTTGGAGACGATTCTCAAAGTATATATTCATTCAGAGGAGCTTTATTTAAAAACGTAAAAGATTTTATAGACGATGAAAGAACAAAGGTTTTCAAGATACAAAGTAATTACAGAAGTACCTCTGATATAGTTGGTTTGATTAATCACCTAATACCTTCTAATTCTGTTCCTAAAGTCCTTAAACCTAAGAGAAAAAGTTATTTAAAACCTTTCGTTGTGGAAACTTTTGACGATTTGGAACAAGCAGATGCCGTAGTCAAAATCATAGAAGATAAATTAAAAGAAGGTTTAGATTATAAAGATATCGCTGTGCTATATAGATCGCATTCGTTATCTATGGTGTTACAACAAAAATTGGATTCAAAAGGTATCCCTTACAGAATACTATCAGGATTGAGATTCATCGAAACGGCACATATAAAAGATATATTGGCTTTTTTAAAGGTATTAAACAATCCTTTAGATAAGATTTCGTGGAGTAGGATTTTAAAATTATTTCCTGGAATTGGTAACAAAACTGCATCTAAGATCTATGAAGAGATTGAAACTGGAATAGGGAAAAGCCCCGAGCGGGGTCAAGGAGAAGAAAAAGATAACATCTCAAATATATTGAAGGAAACTGAAATAAATAAGTTCAAAACACCCTTGGAATTATTAACAAAACTTTTCGATAATAAAGAAAGTAGTCCTGATGAGTTGATAGATACCATTTATAAAGATTTCTACCAAGAATATTCTTTCTTAACTTATGCAGATTCTAAATCAAGGAACATGGATATTGAAAGATTCAGTGAAATTGCCAGTCGTTATGATTCGGTAAGCGCTTTTATAGAAGATTTGACGCTTAGTGAAGAGATAGGAGTAATACCTGCGAGTAGGGATAAAGATGAGAATAAGTTAACGCTCACAACGATTCATGGGGCTAAGGGATTGGAATGGAAAGTAGTTATTCTCATATCGGTGAATCCAGGAGATTTTCCCAACGGACTTGCAATTAAAGAACAAAAATTAGATGAAGAAGAAAGGCTCTTCTATGTTGCCATAACAAGAGCAAAGAATGAATTATACATTTTGAAACAGCTAACCGGTACAACCAACCCGTATCTAAAAAATTCATTTTATTTTGTAAAAAAAGAAAACGATTTTATCAAAAAAATTCCGGAGGAAACGGTCAATCGTTTGAAAATCAAATATAAATAACCGTAAATTATTTAAATTGTTATATTTAATTAATTTTTAATTAAGGTCCAATAATGTAAAATATCCACTGGCGTTTTCTTATTTTTTCAAATATACGAAAAATATATATTACACTAATATAAATTAAAATAAAGCAGAAGGAGGTGAACTCTCATTTTTGAGGGCATTTATTTAATGGCTTCCCTTGAAATGAGAGAAATCTAAGTGCCAACGATTAATCAATTAATAAGGTACGGAAGAACATCTGTAAAGAAAAAGACCAAATCTCCTGCATTACGAGGTAACCCTCAAAAACGAGGTGTTTGTGTAAGGGTTTCAACTATGACCCCGAAAAAACCTAATTCAGCTTTAAGGAAGATTGCAAGGGTTAAGCTATCGAATGGAATCGAAGTAACTTGTTATATACCTGGAGAAGGTCATAACCTACAAGAACACTCTAACGTTTTGGTAAGAGGTGGAAGGGTAAAAGACTTACCTGGTGTTAGGTATAAGATAATCAGAGGGACTTTGGATGCTGCCGGTGTTGAAGGTAGAAAACAAGGTAGAAGTAAATACGGTACCAAAAAACCCAAGGCTTAATAAGGAGGCTCTTTACTGAATGAGAAGAAGGACTGCTGAAAAAAGAAACATAGTTCCAGATCCTATTTATGGGGATATTTTACTTTCCAAATTTATAAACAGGTTGATGTATGATGGAAAAAAATCTTTAGCACAACAAATAGTGTATTCTGCTTTGGAGAGGTTGGCTGAAGCTACAAAAGAAAATCCAATAGAGGCTTTTCATAAAGCGATAGATAATGTTAAACCTGTGGTAGAAGTAAGATCAAGAAGGGTGGGGGGTTCAACATATCAAGTACCTTTTGAAGTACCGGAAAACAGAGCCACATCTTTAGCAATAAGATGGATAGTTACCTCTGCACAATCAAAAAAAGGCAGAGATATGGTTAGTAAATTATCTCAAGAACTGATAGACGCCTACAACAATACGGGACCTTCTGTGAAAAAGAAAGAAGACGTTCATAGAATGGCTGAAGCAAACAGAGCTTTTGCACATTTCAGATGGTAGTTTAGCAGCTTAGTAGGAGGGATTGTTTTGAAAGAAAGATTATACCCCATAGAAAAAATAAGAAATATAGGAATAGTTGCTCATATAGATGCAGGAAAAACAACTACTACCGAAAGAATTTTATTTTATACGGGGACAAAACACAAATTAGGAAATGTTGATGAAGGCACAACCGAAACAGATTGGATGGAGCAAGAAAAAGAAAGAGGAATTACCATAACCTCTGCAGCGACTTCTGCTTTTTGGAAGGATCATAGAATAAATATAATTGACACACCAGGACACGTTGATTTTACCGTTGAGGTAGAAAGATCATTACGTGTTTTAGATGGGGCTATTGCTGTTTTCGACGCTCAAGTTGGGGTCGAGCCACAATCTGAAACAGTGTGGCGTCAAGCTGATAGGTATAGAGTGCCGAGAATCGCCTTTATGAATAAAATGGATAAAATTGGAGCGAATTTTTTTAATGCTATACAAACAATGAAAGATAAGTTGGGGGCTAATCCTATAGCTTTGCAAGTTCCAATTGGTTCTGAGGCTGAGTTTGAAGGTGTAGTTGATTTACTAACTATGGAAGCACTTTATTGGACAGATGAAAATGGTCAAATAATTGAGAAAAGGAGTATTCCGTCCAATTTAATAGATTTTTGTGAATCTAAGAGAGAAGACTTAATTGCTGCAGTTGCCGAAGTTGATGAAAATATAATGGAGCTTTACATAGAAGAGGAAGAAATTCCTGTAGATAAATTAAAAGAAGCCATAAGAACATCAACCATACAAAGCAAAATTGTACCTGTTCTTTGTGGAAGTGCGTTTAAAAACAAAGGAGTTCAACCTTTGTTGGATGCAGTTATTGATTACCTGCCTTCGCCTTTAGATATGCCTCCTGTTAAGGCTTTTGATGGAACGACGGGAGAGTTCGTAAAAGATATTCTTCCATTCGAAGATGGAGACTTTTTTGCGTTGGCTTTTAAAATAATGGCGGATCCTTTTATTGGTAAGTTAACTTTTGCTAGAGTTTATTCGGGTACTTTAAATAAAGGAAGCTACGTAGTTAATACAACTAAAAATAAAACAGAAAGGGTATCTAGACTTGTTTTTCTCCATGCCGACAAAAGGGAAGAAGTTGATTACATAAGGGCTGGAGACATCGTAGGATTAATTGGCTTAAAAGATACTTCCACTGGTGATACACTCTCAGATAAAGAATGCAATTTGGTTTTAGAAAAACTTGAATTCCCAGAACCTGTTATTTCTGTTTCTATAGAACCTGAAACCAAAGATGATGAAGCTAAATTGGGGAAAGCTCTAAATGCTTTGACAGAGGAAGACCCAAGTTTAAGAAGCTACGTCGACCACGATACTGGAGAAACCATATTATCTGGAATGGGAGAATTGCACTTAGAAATAATAATTGATAGAATTAAAAGAGAATACAAGGTAAACGTTAAAGTAGGTCAGCCGCGTGTGGCATACAAAGAAACTATTAAACTCCCATCCGAAGCTGAAGGCAAATATATCAGGCAAACGGGAGGTCGAGGGCAGTATGGACATGTTAAACTTAGAGTTGAGCCACTGCCTTTGAATAGTGAAAAAGAATTCGAATTTGTCGATAAAATAGTAGGAGGAGTCATACCAAGAGAATATATACCGGCCATAGAAAATGGTGTAAAAGAAAGTATGCAAGATGGAGTCTTACTAGGTTATCCGATGGTTGCTATTAGAGTCGAGGTTTTTGATGGTTCCTACCATGAAGTTGACTCTTCAGAAATGGCATTTAAAATAGCTGCATCTATGGCTTTTAAAGACGCCATAAAAAAAGCTAAGCCTGTTTTATTAGAGCCAGTCATGAAAGTGGACGTTACTACTCCAGAAGAATATATGGGAGATATAATTGCAGATTTAAGTTCAAGAAGAGGAAGAATAGAAAGTTTTGAAAACGTTGGAGGGACAAATACCAGAGTAGTTCACGCTCAGGTTCCATTATCAGAATTATTCGGATATGCCACCATAATGAGATCTCTTTCTCAAGGAAGGGCAACAAGTTCTATTCAATTTTCTCATTACGAGGAAGTTCCGGAGCAAGTAACTCAAAAACTATTAAGTAGAGAATAAGTTTGATAATATAATTTACAAGGAGGAGATAGAACAATGGCTAAAGAGAAGTTTGTTAGGGCAAAGACTCACATGAACGTAGGGACTATCGGTCATATTGACCACGGGAAAACAACTTTAACCGCTGCTATTACCAAGGCTTTATCTTACAAAGGTGGGGCAGATTTCACACCTTTTGACATGATAGATAAAGCCCCTGAAGAAAAAGCAAGAGGAATCACCATCAACGTTTCACACGTTGAATATCAAACAGATAAAAGACATTACGCACATATAGATTGTCCAGGTCATGCGGACTACATAAAAAATATGATAACCGGAGCAGCTCAAATGGATGGAGCTATCTTAGTTGTAGCCGCAACTGATGGTGTTATGCCACAAACTAGAGAACATGTTTTGTTGGCAAGGCAGGTTAACGTTCCAGCTTTAGTTGTATTCATTAACAAAGTTGACATGGTTGACGACGAAGAATTAATTGACTTAGTAGAAATGGAGGTAAGAGATCTCCTAAACAGCTATGAATTTCCTGGAGATGAAGTTCCTGTTATAAGGGGTTCAGCCCTAAAGGCGTTGGAAGAAGATAACCCAGATGGTCCTTGGACACAAAAGATATATGAACTTATGGATGCAGTTGATTCTTACTTCCCAGATCCAGTAAGAGAAATCGACAAACCTTTCTTAATGCCCATAGAAGATATTTTCAGTATTACTGGAAGGGGAACAGTTGTCACTGGAAGAATTGAAAGAGGTGTCGTTCACACTGGAGATCAAGTTGAAATAATTGGTTTGAGCTATGAAACAAAAAAGACCGTTGTAACTGGTGTTGAGATGTTTAGAAAGATATTGGATGAAGGTGAAGCAGGAGATAACGTTGGATGTCTCTTAAGAGGTATAGAAAAAGATGAAGTAAAAAGAGGTCAGGTTCTTGCTGCTCCAGGTTCAATCACTCCACATAAAAAATTTAAGGCTGAGGTATACGTATTGAAAAAGGAAGAGGGAGGAAGACACACACCTTTCACTAAAGGTTACAGACCTCAATTTTATATTAGGACAGCCGACGTTACAGGGACTCTTGTAGAATTCTCCAGTGGTGCAGAGATGGTAATGCCTGGCGACAATATCAATATGACAGTAGAATTGATATATCCTGTAGCTCTCGAAGAAGGTATGAGATTCGCTATAAGAGAGGGCGGAAGGACAGTAGGTGCTGGTGTTGTTACAGAAATAATTGAATAATAAATCTGAAAGTATAATTGTACGGGGAGCTTCAGCTCCCCTTACTAATGAGTTAAAAGGAGGCTTTTAAAAAAATATGGCCAGTAATAAGTACATAAAAATACGGCTGAAAGGATACGACCATAGATTACTCGACGAATCATCAAAAAAAATCATCGATGCTGTAAAAGATACCGAAGCTAAAGTTTCTGGTCCAATTCCACTGCCAAATAAGAGAACCGTGTATTCAGTTATAAGGTCCCCGCACAAATATTCATATTCAATGGAACAATTTGAAAAGGTTGTTCATAAAAGAGTGATATATATATACAATGCTTCATCCGATACGGTTACTAAACTGTTGAAAGTTAATATTCCAGCGGGAGTATCTGTAGACATAAAAGCTTGATGTCATTGTAAATTTTAAAAAAATAAGACGGATATCATTCGGGCTCTGGAGGTGTAAAAATGAAAGGTATTTTAGGTAAAAAAGTTGGAATGACTCGTGTTTTTAAAGATGATAAAGCCATCCCGGTGACAGTCATCAAAGCTGGACCATGTGTGGTAGTTCAAAAGAAAACTGTAGAAACAGATGGTTACAACGCTATACAGATAGGTTTTGAAGAGATACCAGAAAGAAAAGCAAACAAGCCATTGATGGGTCATTTCAAAAAAGCACAAGTGCAACCTTTAAGGTATTTAAGGGAATTTAGAGTAGACAACGTAGATGATTACGAAATCGGTCAAAAAATTGATGTAACAATTTTTTCTGAAGGAGAAAAGATTGATTTAATAGGCAATTCAAAAGGAAGAGGATACTCAGGAGTTATGAAAAGATGGAATTTTAGAGGTGGTGAAGACACACACGGTTCAAAATTTCATAGAGGTTTAGGATCTACAGGAATGGCAACATTTCCTTCAAAAGTTTTCAAAGGAAAAAAGATGCCAGGTCAATACGGAAATGAAAGAGTAACCATTCAAAACTCAGAGATAGTTTACATTGATGTACAAAACAATCTAATAGCGGTCAAAGGTGGAGTTCCAGGAGCGAGGGGCGGATTGGTAACAATAAGAGAAGCCGTAAAGGCAAAACGCCCAAAAACGAAGTAGGGAGGTTGATTAGTAAATGTCGCAGATAGATATATACAATATTCAAAATGAAAAAGTTGGCACGTTAGATATTAAAGACGAAATCTTTAATATAGACCCAAATATGGATGTACTATATAGATACGTTGATATGCAATTGACCAACAAAAGGGCAGGAACAGCTTCGACAAAGACAAGAAGTGAAGTCAGTGGAGGAGGCAGAAAACCATGGCCTCAAAAGCATACAGGTAGAGCAAGAGCCGGATCAATTAGATCTCCTCTTTTCCGACACGGTGGAGTAACTTTTGGACCAAAACCTAGGGAATTTCACAAAGATCTCAACAAAAAAATGAAAAGACTAGCTTTAAAATCTGCGTTGAGTGTCAGGTATAGAGAAAACAATTTAATTGTTTTAGATGAGGTTAAATTCGAAAAACCAAGAACGAAAGATGTAAAAAATATTTTAGCTAAATTTGGTATGGAAGATACAAAGGTCTTATTTTTATTTCCTTATCACCAGGAACAATACGAAAACTTTAAGCTATCTGCAAGAAATTTGCCAAAAGTCAAAGTAATTATAGCGGATAACCCTGGTCAAAACAAAAAGAATGTAGACGGTTTAAATGTATTTGATTTAATAAATAACGAGAAAATTGTGCTTACCAAGGAAATGGTGAATAAAATCGAGGAGGTGATCGGCTGATGGAACTTCAAAAAGCTTATGATATAATTACTAGGCCGATCTTAACAGAAAAAACCTATTCTCTCATGCAAGAACGCAAATATACATTTGAAGTCATGAAAGAAGCTACCAAGCCAGAAATAAAGGAAGCCATTGAGACAATATTCAAAGTCAAAGTAGAGAAAGTGTACGTAATGAATATGAAACCCAAACCAAAAAGATTGGGAAGAAGTGAAGGATATACAAGAGGATGGAAAAAAGCGATAGTTAAATTAGGAGAAGGATACGTAATCAGAGAATTGCAAGGCAGTCTGTAAGAGAGGTGGATAAATAATGGCGTTAAAACAATACAAACCTGTAACACCTTCGCGAAGATATATGACGACATCTGATTTTTCTGAATTATCAAAAGTCGAACCCGAAAAAAGTTTACTCGAACCCTTGAAAAAAACAGGTGGAAGGAACCATTATGGTCGAGTTACAATGAGGCATCGAGGTGGTGGGCACAAAAGAAAATACAGAATAATAGACTTTAAAAGAGACAAAATAAATATCCCTGCAAAAGTTGCTTCAATAGAATACGATCCTAACAGAAGTGCAAGGATAGCTCTATTGGTATACGCCGATGGAGAAAAAAGGTATATATTATCTCCCAAGGGATTACATGTAGGAGAAACTGTAATGAGTGGTGCAAAAGCTGAAATCAAAGTAGGTAACAGCTTACCTTTGGAGAATATTCCTCTAGGAACTCTTGTGCACAATATAGAATTTGAACCTGGTAGAGGTGGAAAAATAGCAAAATCTGCAGGGACTTATGCACAGTTAATGGCTAAAGAAGGCAAATATGCACTTTTAAAAATGCCTTCTGGTGAGTTGAGAAGAGTTCGTTTAAGTTGTATGGCTACCATCGGAGTAGTAGGGAACGAAGACCACTCCAATGAAGTTTACGGTAAAGCAGGAAAAATCAGATGGTTAGGAAGAAGACCCAAAGTAAGAGGTATGGTACAAAATCCAGTAGATCATCCAATGGGTGGTGGAGAAGGAAGAAGCAAAGGTCATATTCCTAAATCTCCTTGGGGAACCCCTGCTAAAGGTTATAAAACAAGAAGAGGAAAAAAACAATCCGATAAATTTATAGTAAGAAGAAGAGTAAAGTAAGCATTTTTATCTTTATGTGTGGGGAGCGAAGTTTAAGGAACCGCAAACCCCTTCCTTATGGGTGGGCAGCGGGGCGAAGGGGCGCTATTAACAAGCTTTTAGAGTTTCTAAAGGTACCTAGAATGAAGAGCAAGGAGGTGCAGTAGGTGGGAAGGTCTTTAAAAAAAGGTCCTTATGTTCATCCAAGTCTTATCAAAAAGATTAGAGAGATGAACGAAAAGGGTGAAAAAAAGGTTATTAAAACTTGGTCAAGGGCCTCGATGATCCTGCCAGAAATGGTTGGACATACAATAGCAGTTCATAACGGAATGAAACACATACCGGTTTATATAACTGAACAAATGATTGGTCACAGATTGGGAGAATTTTCTCCAACCAGAAGGTTTGGAGGACATCCAGACAAAAAAGCTGTTAAAGGAAAGATAGAAAAGCAAGGTTGAGGAGGGTAGTTCATGGCTACTAATACTAATGTTTCCAGAGTTCAAGAAGATGGTAGAAAAGTAAAAAGATCTGTATACCACAGAATGAGAAAAGAGAAAGAAGCCTCTGAACCAATTGTTGAAGCTAGAGCAGTCACAAAATATGTAAGAATATCACCTAGAAAAGCTAGATCTATGGCAAACTCAATAAGGAATAAAGATATAAGTGAAGCACTTCAAATACTCACTTTTAGTCCAAAAAAATCCGCACGTATACTATATAAAACTTTGATGTCCGCAATTGCGAATGCTGAAAATAATTTTGGATTAAACGCTGAAAATCTCTATGTTTCTGAGATAATGGTGAATGAAGGTCCTAGACTCAAAAGATTATGGCCAAGGTCTCATGGAAGAGCAGATATTCTTCAAAAAAGAATGAGCCATATTTATATAACCGTAAGAGACAAAAGTGCTGATAAATAAAGTGAGGTGAAATAAGTGGGATCAAAAGTGCACCCAAACGGTTTCAGGTTAGGAAACAATAAAACTTGGAAATCTGTATGGTTTAACGAAAAGAATTATTCTGATTATTTGCATGAAGATGAAAAAATAAGAGATTATATAAAATCCAATTACGAAGCTGCTGGAATTTCAGAGATATTAATTGAAAGACCCAGTGATTCGTCAATAAGAATAGATATTTATGGTGCCAGATTAGGAATTTTGATTGGACGAAAAGGCGCAGAAATGAAAAAAATTAGAGATGATTTGAAAAACATTGTAGGGGATAAAAATATTAAGGTCTACGCTGAAGAAGTAAAAAATCCTTACGTTGTTGCTCAACTCATAGCTGAAGATGTATCCGGTCAACTGCAAAGAAGGGTTTCGCACAAAGTTGCAATGAAAAGAGCTATAACCAACGCCATGAGAAGAGGCGCTAAAGGTGTGAAAATAATGGTTTCTGGTAGACTCGGTGGTGCCGAAATAGCGAGAACAGAATGGTATATGGAGGGAAGATTGCCTCTTCAAACCTTGAGATCAAACATAGATTACGCTGTTGTTCATTCTCAAACTAAATATGGTACCATAGGGATAAAAGTTTGGGTCTATCATGGTGATACGCTGATTTAATAATCTTTCCAAATGGATAGAGAGCGTAGTGAAGATCTCCTTCTTCCGTCCTTATAGGTGGGGAACGTAGTGAAGATCTCCTTCTTCCATCCTGATGGGTGGGGAGCGGGGCGAAGGGGCGCTAAGCAAGTTAAAGATCGTAGAAATGGTAAAAAGGAGGAAATCCTAAATGTTGATGCCTAAAAGAGTAAAATACAGAAAACAACAACGCGGAACAGTCAGGGGAATGACAAAAGGTGCTAGTTTGGTGCATTTCGGCGACTGGGGATTAAAAGCGATGGAAAGCTCATGGATAACCGCTCAACAGATAGAAGCATGTAGGTTATCTATGGTAAGGACATTAAAAAGAACGGGAAATATATGGATTAACATTTTTCCCGATAAGCCAATAACTTCTAAAGGAATTGGAACAAGGCAAGGAAAAGGTAAAGGTGATGTGGAAGGTTGGGTAGCGGTTGTAAAGAAAGGAAGAGTGATGTTTGAAATAGGTGGAGTCGATGAAGCAACTGCCAAAAGGGCCTTAGAGTATGCCGCCTCCAAGCTACCGATAAGGACTAAGATAGTTCAAAGATATGAAATAGGAGGGGAGCTCTGATGAGAATAACTGAGATGAGAGAATTAACAGACGAAGAGCTCAATCAAGAATTAAACAATTTGAAGGAAAAATTATTTCAATTGAGGTTTCAACTCGAACTTGGACAACTAAAAAATTCTTCAAGTATCAAGCAAGTTAAGAAAGATATAGCTCGAATAAAGACCATCCTCAAAGAAAGGGAACTCGGAATAAGGAGGTAAATTTCATGTCTAAAAAGATAATAACTGGAAAAGTTGTAAGCAATGCGATGGACAAAACGATAACAGTTGAAACAGATAGACTTACAAAACATCCCAAATACCACAAATTTGTCAGAAAAACCAGAAGATACCATGCACATGATGAAAATAACGAATGTGAGATTGGAGATATTGTTGAAATAGAAGAATCCAGGAAGCTTTCCAAAACAAAGGCTTTTGTTTTAAAAAGAATTGTGAGAAAAAATATTTTATCGGAAGAAGTTGAAACACCAGACTCAGTTGAAGAAGAATTAAAAGAAGCCTTTGGAGGTGAGGTTGATGGTACAACTAGAGAGTAAAATCAGAGTTGCTGATAACTCTGGAGCAAAAGTATTAAGAGTTATCAAAGTACTCGGTGGGTTTCATAAATCAAAAGGAACCGTCGGAGACACCGTTGTTTGCTCCGTTAGGGAAGCCATACCTCACACAGATTTGAAAAAAGGTCAAGTAGTTCAAGCCGTTATTGTCAGAACGAAAAAAGAGATAAGAAGGAAAGATGGAACCTATATTAGATTTGATGACAATGCTGCGGTACTGATTGATAAAAATAAGTTACCTTTAGGAACGAGGGTTTTTGGTCCAGTAGCCAGAGAAGTACGGGAAAAAGGCTACGCGAAGATAGCATCGTTAGCAAAAGAAGTTTGGTGAGGTGAAAATATGTATAAAATAAAGAGAGACGACACAGTAGTAGTGATCTCTGGAAAAGATAAAGGAAAGAGAAGCAAAGTTTTGAGGGTTATTCCAAAGGACAAAAAAGTCATTGTGGATAACGTAAACGTCGTCAAGAAGCATCAAAGGCCCACTCAAAAGATGAGGGAAGGCGGAATTATTGAGCAACCCAGTCCTATTGATATTTCAAACGTTATGTTAGTCTGTCCAAACTGCAATCAAAAAACCAGAGTGGGATTTAAATTTCTTGAAGATGGAAGCAAAGTAAGATATTGCAAAAAATGTGGTGAAATAGTAGAAAAATCTTAATCCATTCAAATTTTGAAAACTTGTAAAAATCAAGTAGGTATGGTAAGAAGTAAAAAGGAGGACTATCAATGGAGAAAGTTCAGTATATACCTCTGAAAGACAGGTACAAAGAAGTAGTAATACCTTCAATGATGAAAGAATTTAACTACAAAAACGAATTACAAGTGCCGAAACTTGTAAAGATAGTTGTTAATATGGGAGTTGGAGAAGGTTCCAGGAACAGAGCAGTTGTTGAAAAACATGCCCAAGAGTTAACGAAGATAGTCGGACAAAAAGCCTTAATAGCCAGAGCAAAGAAAAGTGTTGCCAATTTTAAGGTTAGAGAGGGTATGCCGATAGGTGTGAAAGTTACCTTGAGAGGATGGAAAATGTATAATTTCTTGTATAAATTAAACCATGTTGTGCTCCCAAAATTGAGGGATTTTAGAGGCTACCCGCCGACTCTTTCGATGGAAGAGGCAATTATACCTTCGGAATTCCTGAACAACTAATTTTTCCTGAAATCAGGCCTGATGATATAAGTAGAATTCAAGGCATGGATATAACAATCGTAACCACAGCTAAAACTGATGAAGAAGCCAGGAAATTATTAGAATATTTTGGTTTCCCGTTACAAAAAAAATAAATGGAGGGTGTGAGTAATGGCAAAAAAGGCACTTATAGAAAAATCTAAAAGAACTCCGAAGTATAAAACAAGAGAATACTCACGATGTAAAGTATGTGGTAGACCAAGAGCTGTTTATAGAGAATTTGGTTTATGCAGAATATGTTTCAGAGAACAAGCTCTGGAAGGTAAACTTCCTGGAGTTAAGAAGGCTAGCTGGTAAGGAGGGAAAAACGAATGTGGAGCGATCCGGTAGCTGATATGCTAACCAGAATAAGGAACGCCAATTCGGTGTTCAAAGAAAGTGTTGAAATACCCGCTTCAAACTTAAAAAAAGACATTTTAGAAATAATGAAAAAAGAAGGATTTATCAATGATTATAAATTCATAGACGATGGTAAACAAGGAATACTCAAAGTCTATTTGAAGTACAAAGGTACAAGAAGAGATAAAAAACCTATAATGGAAGGGATCATAAGGGTTTCAAAAAGCGGAAGAAGAGTGTATGTTAATACCCGTAACATACCAAAAGTCAAGGGTGGATTAGGTATAGCTATACTCTCAACATCCCAAGGAGTAATGACCGATAAAGAAGCAAGAGAGAAAAAAGTTGGTGGAGAAGTAATCTGTTATGTATGGTGAGGAGGTGCCTAGATGCCACAATCGAGAATAGCTGATAAACCAACAATTATTCCTGATGGTGTAGAATTATCTGTGGATGGACAAACAATAAAAATCAAAGGTAAAAATGGTGAATTAAGTCTCAATTTACCCGAATATTTGGAAGTTGACAGAGATAACAACGAATTAATGATTAAAACAAAAGAAGGCGTAGTTAAAAGAAGTTCAGACGAGAAGCGATTAAAAGCGCTAAGAGGCACGTTCACCTCTCATGTGAGAAACATGATTAAAGGTGTAACTGAAGGATACAAAAAAGAATTGGAAATTGCCGGTATTGGGTACAGAGCTCAACTTCAAGGTAAAAACTTAATCTTGAATCTTGGTTATTCAAACCCCGTAGAATTTCCAGTCCCTGAAGGAATAACTATAGAAGTTCCACAACCCACAATAGTAGTCGTTAAAGGTATAGATAAATACAAAGTCGGAGAAGTCGCTGCAAGGATAAGAAGCTTAAGAAAAGTTAACGTTTACAGTGGTAAAGGTATAAAATATGTTGGAGAAAGTGTTTTAAGAAAAGAAGGAAAGAAAGTTTAAAACATTTCCGCAAAGGAGGTCCCTTTTAAATTGATAAAACAATTAGACAAAAAAGCCCTTAGACAAAAAAGGCATTTAAGAGTGAGAAAAAACGTTAGAGGAACACCAGAAAAACCAAGATTGACAGTTTTTAAAAGTCAAAAGCACATATATGCTCAAATTATAGACGACACTAAAGGTGTTACTTTGGTGTCAGCTTCAACAACCCAAAAACAACTGAAAGAAAAATTAGAAAAAACATGGGATGAAAACGCTGCAAAAGAAGTAGGGAAACTCATAGCCGAAAAAGCAAAAGAAAAAGGTATAACAGAAATTGTTTTTGATAGAAGCGGTTACAAATACCATGGAAAAGTAAAAGCTCTTGCTGAAGCAGCAAGAGAAACGGGCTTAAAGTTTTAGGAGGTGTTGGTAATTTATGCCGAACGATCAGAAAGTAAAAGCTACTGATGCTGCAAATGAATTAGAAGAAAGAGTAATCGAAATTCGAAGGGTCAGCAAAGTAACTAAAGGTGGAAAAACCATTTCGTTTCGTGCAGTTTCGGTAGTAGGTAATCGAAATGGAAAAGTAGGATTAGGAATCGGGAATGCCCGAGAAGTTCCACAAGCCATAAGAAAATCAATTGAAAATGCAAAGAACAATATGATAGAAGTCCCCGTTAAAAACGGAACTATTCCTTACGAAATAATCGGTGAACAAGATGCTTCCACTGTATTACTGTTCCCAGCAGGCCCAGGTACCGGTGTTATAGCCAGTTCAGCTGTAAGAGCTGTTGTTGAATTAGCCGGAATAGATAATATTCTAAGTAAATCCATTAGTTCAACGAACGTATTAAATTTAGCTAAAGCCACTTACAATGGATTAAAAAAGTTGAGATCTCCTCAAGAAATTGCAAAGTTGAGAGATTTAACTGTTAAACAAGTATTCTTTGGCGCTCACAAGGGGGTATGAGTAATGTCAAGTCTAAAGATAAAGTTAGTAAAAGGAAGAGCAGGCAAAGACAAAAGACAATTAGCTACTCTCGATGCTTTAGATTTAACTAGAAAAGATAAAGTAGTAATAAAACCTGACAATCCCCAAATTAGAGGAATGATAAGGACTGTACATCACTTAGTTGAGTGGGAAGAAATCGATTCTTAATTAAACAAATTGTAAATAAGGAGCTATATACATGCCACTTAAAATAGAAGATCTAAAACCTACACCAGGATCAAGGAAACCCAAAAAAAGGTTAGGAAGAGGAATAGGCTCAGGATTAGGAAAAACAGCTGGCAAAGGGCATAAAGGTGAAAAGGCTAGAGGAAGAGGTAAAATTGGTAGAACATTTGAAGGTGGACAAACAAACATTATTAGAAGAACTCCAAAATTTGGATTCTCTAATGCACCATTCAAAAAAGTATATTCTGTTGTAAACGTAGAAACATTAGAAAAGTATTTCTCAGAAAATGAAGAAGTAACTCCAGACATACTTTTAGAAAAGAAATTGATAAAAAAATTGAACGATGGAGTAAAAATATTAGGAAAAGGAGAAATATCAAAACCTCTTGTTGTCAAAGCTAACATTTTCTCTCAAACCGCTAGAGAGAAAATTGAAGCTGTTGGCGGGAAAATAGAGGTGATTGAATAACATGTTCAAAGCCTTTAGAAACGTTTTTAGGATTCCTGAATTAAGGGATAGAGTTATATTCACCTTTTTAGCGTTGATAGGGTTTAGAATAGGTATATACATCCCCATTCCGGGAATAAATGTAGAAGCCTGGCAAGCTGCTTTAAGTGGAGCATCCCAAGGAGCGGTTGGAGGATTCATAGGTTTTTTTGATGTCTTTGCTGGAGGGGCGTTAAGCAATTTATCAATATTTGTTCTCTCAGTGACACCCTATATTACGGCTTCGATCATTTTTCAACTTCTCTCTTCTATAATACCTAGTTTGAAAGAGATGTTGAGAGAAGGTGAAAGTGGGAGAAAAAAATTCGCTCACTACACGAGGATGTTAACGTTAGTATTAGCTTTTGGACAAGGATTACTAATGTCCATAGCTGCCAACAATTACAGATCCCCCAATCTATCACCAGTTCTCTTTGTAACTTTAGCAACCGTTTCTATAGCTGCAGGAACGATGTTTTTACTATGGATAGGTGAATTAATCACCGAAAAAGGAATAGGAAACGGGGTATCTGTTTTAATATTTGCTGGTATAGTATCCAGATACCCTACATATGCAGCCGAAGCTCTCATAGGTTTAACCCCATTAGAATGGATACTCTTAGCCGCTGTTGCTATATTTATAGTAATAGCTGTAGTAGCGGTTCAAACATCTGAAAGAAGGATTAATATTCAATATGCAAAAAGAGTAGTCGGCACAAAAATTTATGGAGGTTCCTCAACATATTTACCTATTAAGGTAAATGGTGGAGGGGTAATTCCCATAATCTTTGCCTCCGCTATTATGACCCTACCCAGTATGATTGCTGGGGTAACAAACACTACCGTAGACGATAGACTATTTGCCATAGGTTCTCCACTTTATCTTGTGTTGTATGGTTTGCTGGTTTTCTTTTTTACATACTTCTACAGTTCTGTTGTTATGGATCCAAACGACGTAGCAAATAACATACAAAATTATGGTGGGTTCATACCAGGTTTAAGACCAGGAAAACCGACTGTTAATTACATCACTTCAGTCATGACCAGGGTAACTTTCATAGGAGCGATCTTTTTAGTAGTAATTGCCTTGGTTCCCTACTTTATCAGAGGCGCTTCAGGGATGCAGCAAATCTGGATAGGTGGTACCAGTACACTAATAGCCGTTGGAGTTGCTTTAGATATTGTCCAACAGATGGAGCAACACATGATAGTAAGACAATATGAAGGCTTCATGAAAAAAGGAAGGTTACGAGGAAGGAGATGAATTTTCTTTGAGACTTTTATTTTTCGGACCGCCTGGTGCAGGTAAAGGAACCCAAGCCAAAAAAGTTGCCCAGGAGTTTCAAATTGTACACATATCCACCGGAGATATTTTAAGGGATGCTGTTAGCAAAGGTACAGAATTAGGTAAAATGGCTAAAGCAATTATGGATCGTGGAGAATTAGTTTCGGATGAAATAATGAACAGTTTGGTAAAAGAAAAATTGGAAGAATTAGATTCTTTTATTCTTGACGGTTACCCCAGAACTTTAGACCAAGCAAAATTTTTAGACCAAGCAACAAAAGAGTTACAAAAAGAAATAGATGCGGCAGTACTAATTGACGTTTCCGAAGAAGAAATAGTAAAAAGGATAAGTAATAGAAGAGTCTGTCCAAACTGTGGAAAAGTATATAATTTAATTACCCTTCAACCAAAAGAAGACGAAAAATGTGATGTATGTGGTACAAAATTAATTCAAAGAGACGATGACAAAGAAGAAGTAGTCAGAGAAAGGTATAAAGTATATAAGAAAAATACCGAGCCCGTAATAGAATATTATAGAAAAAATAACAAAATAATTACAATAGACGGTGCCCAAAATGTTGAAGACGTTACAAAAGAATTGTTTAATATACTAAGGAGTTTTAACAAACAATGATAATAATTAAGACTGATCAAGAAATAGAAATGATGAGACGGGCTGGAAAGAAGCTTGCCCGTCTTCTTGACGCTTTACTTCCTGAAATAGTAAAAGAAGGCGTTAACGGAGAAAGTATTGAAAAATATGTTTTAGAATACATGGAAAAGGAAGATGCTATACCCACCTTCAAAGGTTATAATGGTTACAAATATGCGATCAACTTTTCTGTAAATGAAGAAGTTGTCCATGGATTTCCATTGAGAAGTAAAGTTTTAAAAAATGGAGATATTGTATCTGTAGATTGTGGTTTAACTTACAAAGGATACATAGCAGATTCAGCCAGAACCTACATAATTGGACAAGTTTCTGAAAGGGAAAAAGAATTGGTTGAAGCGACCAAAGAGTCTTTGTACATGGGTATAAAAAAAGCTGTTGTTGGTAATACCATTGGTGACATTGGTTACGAAGTTCAAACTTACATTGAAAGTAAGGGTTTTTCCGTAATAAGGGAATACGTAGGTCACGGGGTAGGAAGAAAATTGCACGAAGATCCCCAAATTCCAAATTATGGAAGGCAAGGAAGGGGTCCAAAAATAAGAAAAAACATGACCCTTGCAATAGAACCAATGGTATCTATGGGAAGCTATGAAGTAGATATTTTAGAAGACGGTTGGACAGCGGTAACCAGAGATAGCTCAAAAGCAGCGCATTTTGAACATACAATTGCCGTGACAGAAAATGGCCCAGAAATACTAACGCAACTATAATTTAAGGGTTTATTTTTAGGGTCACGGGGGAACCCTCCTCCATCCCTTTTTCCTTATGGGCGGACAGCGATGTGGAAATGGATAAAAATTCTTTTATCCTTATGAGTAAGTTGAGGGGTTTAAGGGACCGCAGGTCCTTTCCTAAGAAGGGTGGGGTGCGGGGCGAAGGGGCGCAAATAAGGACTAAGCGCAGCTTACATAAAAAGTTCTAAAAATCATTTTCCAAAATTAAGTATCTGGTTTTAAAAGGGTCACAGGGCGGAGCACTGTTTGCTGTAGTATGCAAACTATGTTTTTAAGTTGATTTTGATTTTGAACTTGGGATCTTAAAGGGTTTACCCTTTTGCAGCCTTGTGCAAAAAACTTTTTTTAAACAAACACAGATTTTGGGGTTTTTAAGGGGCTTGCCCCTTAACGAATGGGTCTAAGGGACCGCAGGTCCCCCATCCACATGGGTGGGGAGCGGGGGAAGCACGCTAAATCGTACTTTACAGTTTCTAATGACAGTAAAAATCCCTGAAAAAGGAGGGATTGTATTGGCTAAAAAAGACGTCGTTGTTATGCAAGGATCCATCATTGAAGCTTTACCTAATGCAAATTTTAAAGTTAAATTAGATAATGGGCATGAAATATTAGCCCACATTTCTGGGCGTATGAGAAAGAATTTCATCAAAATACTTCCAGGAGACCGAGTTACTGTGGAAGTTTCCGTTTACGATTTAAACAAAGGAAGAATTGTTAAAAGGGAAAAAGTCAACAAAGATTGAAAAAATGGATTAATATAGATGATGAGAATCAAGAAGGAGGAAATTAATTATGAAGGTGAGGGCTTCTGTAAAAAAACGATGTGAGCACTGTAAAATAGTAAAAAGAGGCGGAAAGGTTTGGGTTGTCTGTTCTAAAAATCCAAAGCACAAGCAAAGACAAGGATAATATGAATTTCTTTATAAGGAGGATAAAAGGATGGCGCGTATTTTAGGTGTGGAAGTACCAGATAATAAAGCATTATTTGTAGGATTAACATATATTTATGGAATAGGAAGAAAAACAGCACTTGATATATTAAATACCTTAGAGATTGACCCAAACAAAAAAGCAAAAGAACTAACCGACGATGAAATTTCAAAACTAAGTCACCACATCAACGAAAATTATAAAGTTGAAGGTGAACTAAGGCAAGAAATTAACAAAAATATTAAGCGTTTGATAGACATCGGCAGTTACAGGGGGAAAAGGCACAAAGCGGGGTTACCCGTAAGAGGCAGAAAACCCACTCCAACGCAAGAACCAGAAAGGGACCAAGACTAACCAAGATCAAAAAGAGATAACAAAAATGGAACCTCACATCATCCTTATAAGTATGTAGTAGGGTTTAAGGGACCGCAGGTCCCTCTTCCACATGGGTGGGAAGCTATGTAAATGGATAAAAATTACTTTAACCTTATGGGTGGGGAGCGGGGCGAAGGGGCGCTAACACAATAAACAAAATTTTTAAGGAGGCTTTTAAATAAATGGCAAAAGGTGGAGCAAAGCAAAGAACCAAAAAAAAAGAAAGCTGCTCCTGAAAAAGCAGCAATACACATTCATTCAACCTTCAACAACACAATCGTTACATTAACAGATACTGAAGGTAGGCCAATAATATGGTCTAGTGGTGGAAATGTTGGATTCAAAGGAGCCAAAAAAGGGACTCCATTTTCAGCTCAAATGGCCTCAGATAAAGTAGCAAAAGAAGCTATAAATCTGGGAGTAAAAAGAGTTGATGTATATGTTAAAGGACCTGGTTCAGGAAGAGAATCTGCGATTAGAGCTTTACAAGCTGCTGGTCTAAGTGTAGAAAGTATAAAAGATGTTACCCCTATACCTCACAACGGTTGTAGGCCAAAAAAGAAAAGATTCTAATTA
Source organism: Petrotoga sp. 8T1HF07.NaAc.6.1 (assembly GCF_016772115.1). NCBI lineage: Bacteria > Thermotogati > Thermotogota > Thermotogae > Petrotogales > Petrotogaceae > Petrotoga > Petrotoga sp. 8T1HF07.NaAc.6.1. Next base: position 71,840 of record NZ_AUPG01000008.1, on the reverse strand, counting down.
AGGAGGGAAAGAATTAATGGCGAGGTACATAGGACCACTAGAAAAATTATCTCGACGCGAAGGAATAAACCTTTATTTAAAAGGGAAAAGAAGCTACACCGAGAAATCAGCCCTTAGAAAAAGGAATTATGTTCCGGGGCAACATGGAAGACAAAAGCAAAAGTTGACTCAATACGCTATACAATTAAGATCTAAGCAAGCCTTAAAAAGAATGTATGGCTTAATGGAAAGACAATTCAGAAACACTTTTGAAGAAGCGGAAAGATCCAGAAGTGGAGAAACTGGAGAAGTTTTGATGCAACTCTTAGAAAGAAGGCTAGATTCAGTAGTTTATCAAATGGGGTTCGCACCAAACAGAAGAACCGCAAGGCAAATAGTAACTCACGGACATATATTAGTTAATGGAAAAAAAGTGAATATTCCTTCTTACAGAGTTAAAGTAGGGGATGTAATAGAAGTCAAAGAAAAGAGCCGTAACATACAACAAGTACGCGAAGGATTAGAACTAGTGCAAGAAGGGTATAGAAATATTCCCAATTGGTTAAACGTTGAAATTGAAAATTTTAGAGGAACTTTCCAAAGACTACCAAAGATTGATGAAATGGATGTTCCTGTACCTTTGACTAACATCATAGAGCTTTACTCTAAGTAATAAAGTATTATTTATTTGGACCACAAAATATCACCTCGCTCATAAGGGCAGGAAAGGAGGTGTGCTCTGATTCCCTAATAAGGATCAGAGATAGTATGGAGATATTAATAAAACCAGAAAAATTTAGGATAGTACAAAAAGAAGAGCAAGATGAATATAACTACTCAAAATACGAATTGTTTCCTCTGGAAAAGGGGTACGCTATAACTCTAGGTAATGCTTTAAGGAGGGTGCTTTTGTCTTCTATTCCATCTTTGGCTATAACCGGGCTACGTATCCCAGGAAAATTACATGAATACGACACAGTTGAGGGTATAAAAGAAGACATCATAGAAATAACTTTAAACTTGAAAAAGGTTCAATTAAAGGTCGACGACATTGAAAAAATTAATGAGATTGATTATCCAATTTTATTAAGTTTAAGAAAGAAGTACAAAGCAGGCCAAGTCATAAAAAGTGGAGACATAAAAACTCCGGCAGAATTAGAGGTTGCTAACCCAGATTTCGTCATAGCTCATGTGAACAAAGATATGGAAGTAGACTTTGAACTGTACGCTCAAGCAGGAAAAGGTTTCATCCCTGCCCAAGAATTGACATTTCAAAGTGACATCGAATACATATTCATAGATGGAGTGTTCAGCCCCGTTCTTAAAGTTAACTATTTAACCGAAAATATCCGTGTTGGAAGAAGAACCGACTACGATAAACTAATACTTGAAATTTGGACGAAAAAAAACATCACCCCCACTGAAGCATTGAAAGAAGCAACAAAAATTTTGATGGAACATTTTGACTTCATTTCCAGACTTTGGGAAAGAGAAGGACAAGTCGGCGCTATAGAACAAATGGAAGTTTCGGTTGAAAAAGAAGAGGAAGAGGAAGAAGAGGAAGAAAATATTTTTGGATTGCCAAAGGATTTAATGGAAACGCAGCTTGATTCTTTGGATTTAACGAAAAGAGCCAAAAACTGTTTAAAAAGAGAAAAAATAGACACCATTGGAGAGCTATTAAAAAGAAAACCCGCCGACCTTCTCAAAATCAAAAACTTTGGTAGAAAATCTTTAGATGAGATAAAAAATGAGCTAAAAGAGAAATTTGATATAGATTACGAAAAATTATACCAAGAAGAAAGGGGGAACACCTTCGATGAGGCATAGAGTCAAAACTAAAAAATTAAATAGATATGCTTCCCATAGAAAAGCTTTGTTGAACAATTTGGCAAGAAGTGTATTTGAATCTGAAAGCATAATTACTACTACCGCCAAAGCAAAAGCCGTAAGGCCCCTTGTTGAAAGAATAATCACCAAGGCAAAGGAAGCTAATTCAACCGATCTCCCAGAAAGAAGAGTAGCTTTAAATAGAGACATAAACAAACACTTCAACGACAGAAAACTAGTCTACAAAATAGTACATGAGATCGCACCCCGATACGAAAATAGAAACGGTGGTTACACAAGAATATTAAAAATCGGTTATAGAAAAGGTGACGCTTCGGAATTATCTATACTCCAATTACTCCCAAAAGAAGAATAACTTAAAAAATGACGCCCAGCAAGGGCGTCATTGTTAAATATATCAGTAGGACTATAAGCCGGATTCTGTAAAGTTGACCATTAATCTACGCGGTCTACCCAGAAGGCGGACACTAAAGTCTCTCGGCGGGCAACCTCTGGCCTTCTTGTTTGACCTTGCTCAAGATAGAGGTTACCAAGCTGCCAGATCGCTCTGACACTGGTGAGCTCTTACCTCACCGTTCCACCCTTGCCTTTCGGCGGTTTTCTTTTCTATGGCCCTATTCAGGGATCACTCCCTCTGGTTGTTAACCAGTATCTTGCCCTTAGAGTCCGGACTTTCCTCAAAATAGGCCCAAGTATGCCTACTCGCGATCAACCGTCCTACTTCAATTATTCAAATAATTAAAAAATTTTCCCTGATAGGAATCCCTTTCTCTCATCGTATCTTCAATTAAGTTTAAAATTTTTATTTTAGAAATCCCCCAATTTCCATGTAACGTCCCAATTTTTGGAGGATCGGCAACGAGCCTATGAATTACAATCTTTGGATCCAAATATTCCAAGAAAGTAATTGCCCTTTCTACAAAATCATCCAACGTCAAGGGCACAAACTCCCCACTTTTATACAAATCCGCAAGCTTTGTATTTTCAACGATATACAAAGAATGCAATTTTACACCGTCAACCTTCAACGCTGAACTAACTTTAGCCATCTCTTTCACATCTTCTAATGTATCACAAGGAAAATCTATTATGTAATGCAGAATAACCTCTAGTTCAGCTTTTTTTAACCTGTTAACAGAATCTATAACCTCTGCCAAAGAATGCCCTCTGTTCATATACTTTAACGTGTTAGGGTTAGTGCTCTCAACACCAAGCTCAACGTAAACATCAACCCTATCTTTAAAAGTTTTTAAAAGTGTTATCACTTCATCTGGGACACAATCAGGTCGGGTCGATACATCCAAACCTACTATTCTATCGTCTATCAAAGCACTTTCATACTTCTCTTTCAATTCATCAACAGGGGCGTAAGTATTGGTGTTTGCCTGAAAATAGGCGAGGAACTTATTAGCTTTTTTCTCGTATCTATTAATCATTTCCTTAACCTGTTCTTCGATACTCACCTTAGGCTTAAAAGCTGCAAACCCACTCCCCGTTAAATCGCAGTAAATGCACCCGCCTTTTCCTCTCTCACCTGTTTTATTTGGGCAAGTAAATCCCGCGTTGATTGGTAACCTTTGCACCCTTTCACCGTATCTATTCTTAAAATACTCACTCAACCTATTATACAAATCCAACAAAATCACCATCTATTCAATTGAAGTTTCAAGTCGTTTATAACGCTTCTTTTTGGACCATAAATGACAAAAAATAAGTTGTTTACTCCCCTATACCATGCACTGATTTGCATCTTCATATACTCATCGTTGTACTCGCCATATATAAAAGGAATAGCCGAAAAAGCAGCGGCTAAGCCATCAGAATAATCACTAACAAAGGTATACCAAAAATTCAACAAAGCGAATGGATTCTCGAAATGAACAATGTGAACTTCGTACAAACCTCCATTCTTTTTGAAGTTCATCTCCAAATGTTCGCCAGTATCTGGGACCGTTGTGTTTATTATCGTCCCATTTCTGGTGACTATCCTACTTATCTCCTCATAGCCTGTAGGAGAAAACTCTATGTAATCATCGATGGGTTTAGATATCCCTATCGTCGTTATGGCTATCAGAATGATCGCTATTATTATACTTATCTTCGATTCTTTGGTAAAAATTGTGGAATTTCTCATAAATTTGCTCCTTTTCTTCTTTTAAAGTTAAAAATTCTCCATCGTAGTACAAGAATTTCCCTGCTACCATCGTTGCAAAAACGTTCTTAGGATTTGCAGAATAAACTATATGAGACTTTAACCTTGATAAATCCTTAGGTAAAAATTCAAAAGAATCCATATCTAAAACAACCAAATCCGCCTTGAACTCAGGTTCTAACCTTCCGATATTTTTTTCTAAGGCAAAACCTCCGTTTTCCCAGCTCATCCTCAAAATCTGTTCGACTGAAAATCTATCAGGACCATACTTGTATTTCTGCAATATACCTCCAAACTTCATTTCGTTGAAAAAGTTCAAAGAGTTGTTGCTTGCGGAACCATCCGTACCAAAAGTCACATTTATACTCTTATCAAGCATATCCACTATGGGAGCGATCCCATTACCCAACTTCATATTACTAACAGGGTTATAAGCCACATTCACTTCGTTCCTTGAAAGAACTTCGATATCTTTTTCATCAGCATGCACACAGTGAGCAGCTATCGTAGGAAGATCGAACAAACCCGTATTTTCAACCTCTAAAAGATTGTACTGCTCCCTTTCATTTGCTGATTCTAACAGATGAATCTGAATGTGAGTATTATACTTTTTTGCAATTTCAGCTACTTCTTTTAATTTATCCATAGGAACGGTGTAAGGGGCATGAGGCCCAAAACCTATGTAAATTCGGTTATCTAATCCGCTGTATTTTTCATATGTTTCGATATTTTCCTTTATTCTCCTATTCCAGCCCTCGTCGGTATCATAAGAAAGCCCTCTTGAGATATATGCCCGAATTCCTAAATCGTATGCTGCCTTGGCTATTTCATCAGTAAACATATACATGTCAACAAAAGTAGTTATTCCATTAGAAATCATCTCTAAAATAGAAACTAAAGTGCCGTAATAAGACATTTCACTTTCCAAAAAGTCCTCTCTTGGCAGCATTTCTTTGAACAACCAATCGTTAAGTGATAAATCATCGGCAATACCTCTAAAATAAGACATAACTGAATGTGTGTGGGTGTTAATAAATCCAGGCACGATCAACTTCCCAGATAGATCATACTCGTCTACATCTCCCAAATCCATCTGGGTTGAATCACCTGGTACAAGTAAGTCTTCGATCTCATCTTCGTCTATTAATATATCAAATTTTTCTACATCATCATCAGCACTAATTAAAACATACGCATTCTTCAAAAGCTTTTTAGACATATCCACAACTCCTTTGGTTGTTTTCATTGATATTATACTATAAAATATCGTTTATGAGTTGATTTTTTAAAAGGAAAAAGGATACGAACAAGTAAAATAAGTAATTCTAACTTCATTAAAAATTGGAATAAAAAAATAATAAAAATGTAAAAATACTTGAAAAAAGTAAATTTTTTGTGGTAGAATAATATTGGTGTTAATATAACGTGACTTTGATAAAGCCGAGGGGGGGTGGTTGAAAAAAGACAAGTTAACAAAGACGTTTATTGTAGAAGTTTTTTGATTTCCTTTTTTCAAAGAAAGACCTTAAAATGTTGAATGGGGGTGAATTATGGTATGAAAAAGTATTTTTGGATGGTTTCGTTGGTTTTGGTTCTATTTTTGATTGCTGGTTGTGTACCAAGAGTTGAAGAAAAAGCTCCGTATGAAGCTACTTTGGATTTGAGAGTGGTTGGTTACAGTTCAGGTTCGAGGGTAGAAGATGCAGATATCAAAGTAGTTGACCCAGATGGCAAAGTTCTGTTGACTTCTAAGAGCTCTAGTGAAAGTGATTCAACTCTTCTCAAAGTACCGTTGTATCATGAAACGGAATTTGTAGATGTCTTGGTGACAAAAGAAGGACACGGAGCCAGTAAATTAGTTGATTTAAAATTAGAAGATGGTGAAAAGGTCGAAGAAGAAATAGTTTTAAAAACCGCTGAACTTAATTCAGATCCTTCTATCCAGGAGTTTCCAGAAGTTCAGATAGAATTTATGACTCCTGAAGGAACACCGATCAATATTGAGGAAGAAATTATAAAAGGAGATTTTGTAGTTTCAGTAAAAATTAACAAGACAAAATGGGAGTCACAGTTCGTATATTCTCCGTTGTTTAATAGAATTCCCAGGGCAGGGATGATGACACCTGAAAGGGCTATCGCTTATGGAGATGAAGCAACATTCAACGTTGATATAAACGCAGCAGATAATGGTCTCAATAAGCTTTATCTTGTTTTATACGACGAAAATGGCAATAGGTTGCAATATGTTTTTTATGTTAACGTATTAAAGTCTGAAAAAGACATAGAAGTTGATCAAATGTACGAGGCAATTCCTATGAGTGAAGCAGGATTCCCCAATATATTCTCTTTTACAAGAAGAAGAGGTGTTGAATTTTATGGTGGAGTTCCAACACCGAATTTAGAGGGAAGAGGCTTATCTTTTGATCAGAAAATTGATTTAAAACAAAATATTTCTAAAGAATTAGAAGAAATTAGGGAACCTTATTCTGCTCCGAAAGATGCGAATTTATTCGTGCAACTTTATTGGTTTGATTATGACTCATCTGGTATATTTGGGCTTGTCGAAGAAGGTCAGTTAAGACCAGATGGTTATAACGTTTATAGATCTTTTGATGGAGAAAACTACAAAAAGATTGGTTATATAAGTAGCGACTTTGTTATGGCAAATGCTTATTGGAGTTATTTATATTTATATTATGGTTACCCTATGAATTATTTATCACCTCTATTTGTAGATGGTTCTGCAGAACTTGAAGCTGGTAAGGAAACTTGGTATGGAGTTACATCGGTTTATGGAGACAAAGAAACCGATATGGTAGACTTAGGATCGGTTGTGCCATTAGATAAATTCAATGTTGTTTTGGAAGAACCTTTAGATGGAAGTACGGGTGTCTCAAGAGCTCCGACATTCAAATGGAGACCTGATAATACATTAACTTCGTCTGAAGGCACTGTTACCTATAATTACAACATCTTTATTTACGATAGAACTCAAGCTGACAACGACTTAATAGCTCCTTTTTCAGATCTAGATTCGGAATTAAATGGCTTTACATTTTCCACTACTTCAGCAAATCAAATAGTTGCACCATTCACAGGTTACAATACTGAAGAAAATTGGGGATACAGTTGGTATCATTTTAACGAATACGGACTGACAGTAGTACCTTATGAATACGAAGTACTTCAACCCAATAAAACTTATGGTTGGGGAGTTAATGTTGCCTATGCAGATGTTTTAGATGAAGACAGTTGGGCGTTATCGATAGCAGCTGATTTTAGACTTAGAGATTATAGTTGGGGGTTAGATCCGTATCCATATGGAATGGAACCGGATCTTCACGCAGACTTTACTACTGGACATTAGAAAGGAGGTATGTAATTTATGAAAAAGGTTTACTTGTTTGTAATGGTTTTAGGAATTGTTTTGTTAATCTTTACTGGCTGTACTACGTTAGATTTAAATAATGATTCATCTAATACATTATCAAATAATAATAACAACAGTCAATTAGGTGCTGAAGCAATCTTAAGAGATGCTATTAATAAGATAAATTTAAACGATTACTATGAGAATGAGCTTATTGTTGGCTATTCCGATGATGAATCCTTTGAAAAATTAAAAGATTATTTAAAAGCCGATGAAGTAAAAGTCGTTGAATTCGAAGGTAACAAAAAAGCTGCTTTAATTAAAATAGATACAACGGTTGAAAATGCTCTTTTAAAATTAAAAGATTACCGTAATTTTGATGGAATAAGATATATTGAACCTAGTTTAAAAAGAGAATTACCTGATTATGAAAGATCCGGTGAAAAATTGAATTCAAAATACAATCCTACAGATGCCCTAGCAGGCTTGGCGGACCCCCCAAATCCCTATTGGGAAGAACAATGGGGATTACAAAAAGTTGGAGCCTTAGAGGCATGGCAAGAATCAACTGGTAAAGATGTGGTTGTTGCAATAATCGATAGTGGAGTGGATTCCTCTCATCCTGATTTTCTAAATTCTTTTGTAGATGGTTATAATCCTGTTACTGGGAATATTATCCCTGCAGGGAAATCGGTTGCCTACGATCCACATGGAACTCACGTCGCCGGTATTGTTGCTGCAAATAGGAACGACCGTTATGGAGTTGCTGGTTTAGCTCCTGATGCTTTGATAATGCCTATACCTATCTTTCAGCCGGGTTTTATAGGGGATATATATGTAGCAGATGGCGTAAAATGGGCTGTAGATAATGGTGCCAAAATACTTCAAAATAGTTGGGGAGGTCCTGGCTTTTCCAATATTTTAAAAGACGCTTTCGACTATGCCTTGAAAAAAGATGTAGTAGTGGTTGTTTCAACAGGAAATACCCATATCGATGAGAATTGGGGTTTTCCAAACACGATCCCTGGAGTTATTGGAGTGGGTTCAACAGATGTGAATGATAAGATTTCCAGTTTTTCTTCAAGAGGAGATTCTGTTTCTGTAGTGGCCCCAGGGGAAAAAATACTTTCCACAGTTCCTGGCGGTTGGGAATACTATCAAGGAACATCTATGGCCTCTCCTTTTGTTTCAGGGTTGGCGGCCTTGCTTTTGGAAAAATACCCCGATGCCTCACCTTATCAAATAAGAAAAATGATTGAAAACAGTGCAGTAGATGTCGATGGCGTCAAAGATTTTTCTGCGAATGATGGTTATGGTAGAATAGATGCCGAAAAGGCTCTAAAACAGCCTTTGCCTGAAGAAAAAGGGGCAAATTTTGTAATTTATTTTACAGCTAGTAACTATTTATATAATATCCCCAACGTTTATGTCAGTTTAAAAAGAGAAGATGGTCCTAGTTATTATGGTCGAAGTGTTTACAATGGGGAAGCAGGATTCTATCAAATAGATCCTGATGTATATGACATTTATATAGGAGGTCCAGATTATTTAGATCCTTATTCTCCTAACTACAGGATGGAAGAACAATTATTTAGTGAATATCATAATTATGAAGTACAAGATGGAGAACAAGTAGTTATAGAAAATTTGAAAAGTAAATTTTCAGCTACTTTCAAAGAGCCATCTGGAGAGGGCGATTTCTCCATAACAATTTTAGATGTAAACTCTGATAAGTATGTGAGGTATCCACTGAAAGATGAATTAACAATTAGCAAACCAAATTTTCTTCAATTTTATATAGTCGGTGAGGTAACCACTGAACTTACGTTCCCAGAGCCATTCTACGAGGAAAATTTTGATGCAGGAATTCCTAACGATTGGATCCTTGATGGAGATATACTGCCTTATGTCGAAGGTGGAGTAGTTGTTTTGGGAGGTCCTCTTTTAAAAGACGACCAATATAGTTCTCTAACTGGAACATTTGACTTACCTGATGCGACTTATGGATACAATTTGAATTTTGATCTTAAAGTTTCAAGTGAAGAGGGATGGGATTTCTTCTATCTCTATATTGATGGTGATTTAAAATATTCTGATTCAGGAGAAACAGGTTGGTATACAGTTTCTTTACCAATTTCCGATGGAGTACACGAAATAACCTTCGCATATGTGAAGGATGGAGCTGTATCAGAGGGAGATGATACTGCATACATAGATAACGTTGAAATAGTTCCAATGCCGGAAGATTACATGGACTATGCAATAACTGGCACCATAAATATTAACGGTAATGCAATAGAAATAGTCCATTCCTTGTACGATGGTAATATAATAGATGGAATAGAAGGAATAGATGCTTGGTTTACTACGTTTTAATCAACATACAAAAGTAAGCCCATCAGAAATGATGGGCTTTTTAACAAAAAAAGGGGTGAGTTGATTGTCTACTAATCAGATTCTTTTAATTATTTTGATATCTAGTTTAATTATTGGAGGAACCTATATTTTTCTTCATCAATTCCCTTCTGTTACCAATGAATCAATTGTTGAAAATGAACTTGAAAAACCAAAAATAGAAGAAGGAACTTTTGGTGAATTCACCTTTGACAAAGGAGAAAGTATGGAGAATTATAAGGTTGTAGATTGTTATTACAAGAGTCAGATACCTGATGTTATAATCAAAAAAGATGATATTGTAGTTAACAATGTAACTGGAGTTCCGTTCGTTGTTTGTATTAGTGCAGGCGAAAGAAAAACTGGAGGGTACAATCTTTCTTTGAATGATATCAGTATAAACAGAGAGAACTTTCAAATCTTTATAGATTTGTTTTTAAAGGTGCCAGCTAAAGGGGAAATGGTCACACAAGCGTTTACTTATCCTTCAATAGGGGTGGAAATTAACGAAGTTTTGGATGTTGGAGAATGGGAAGTGATTGTGACCATTGAACAGAAAAATGGTGAACCATTGTTGCTGAGAAAGAGTTTTACATTTTCTAATTAATGTTTTTTGCTGACTCTTGCAAAAAATCTTTTTGCTGATCTGTGCAAAATGTTTTTTATAAAGCCTTAGAATTAACTTCCAAATTCTCATTTGCGAAGCAAATGATGCATTTTGCAGATCTATGCAATAAACTTTGATTTTTGGGATCTTAAGGGGCGAAGCCCCTTAAAGTAACATCGACAGTTTATACTTTCAAAAATTGGGAGACGCACTAGTTGGTCGTCTCCTCTCAATAATTTTTTATTGTCTTTATAAAAGTCGTTATAGCGCCCTTCCCCCGCTCCCCACTCCCCGCCCCCAATATTTTAAAATAATTGAAATTTTGGCAAATAAATAGTATAATTGTTTATGGTTGTTTTTTGGAGGTATTATCTTGAAAAAACACGATCTACGTTCACTTAGTCATTTGAACATGATCATTTATTTTGCTGTAATAGTTCTGTCAAATATATTTGTTGGTCTTTTGATAGGATATATATTATACAGTTTTACCGACCAGCAGATATGGATGGTTTTGTTGATGTTTTTAGGAATAATTTCCGGATTATATTCTGGAATAAGGGAGCTTTTGAAAGAGGTAGAGAAGTATGAAAGAGCTGAAAAAAAAGCTGAAAGAGATAGAGATGAAAACAATAGCGATAATTCTGGTTGAGACCTTTGTTCTTTCTTTGTTCTTTTCTTTCGAAGCTCTTTGGGTTTTATGGGGAGGAATTGGAGCAGTTATAGGTTTTTATTCACTTGCCGAAGAAATAAAAAAAATGACGGTTGGTTCAAAACCAAAGAAGATCTTACCAGGTTTTTTTATGAGGTATCTTTTGTATGGTGTGATATTGGGAATCGCTGCTATTAATTCAGCATATGCCCTTTTGTTAGCTTTTGTAGGTTTGATTAATCTGAAGATTGTTCCATTTTTATCATATAAATAAGTTTGGTAAGTAGTTGGAGGAGGTGTTCTTTTGACGAACGATAGATTGAAGAAATTTACCATCTTTCTTTTTGGTGCTTATATAGTTTTGGGATTAATTAATTTTTTCGTTTTTGACATGAGTTTAGAAGGTGTTGGGGATAGATGGATAGTTTATTTTGGTGATGGAGGGTTCTTTGGTCAATTGAACCCCATGACTCTAATTATGTCATTTGGGATTATGTTTCTGTTGGTTTTAGTTGCAAGGAGCATACATTTTGAGCGAATCCCCGGAGGCTTACAGGCTGCTGTAGAAACCTTTTTTGATTATTTTTGGGAAATGGTGGAAGATTCTGTTCCCAATCCTAAGTATAGGAAACAAACTTTCGTTATAGCTATGAGCTTTTTTCTGTATATAGCTGTTTCAAACGTACTTGGAGGAATACCTGGAATAAACGTTGTTCCTGTTGAGAATGGGTTAAATCTGCAATTATTCACGGATACCTGGTACACACCTACCTCCGATTTAAATGTGAATCTTACATATGCCTTGATGGTTTTAGTGGTCAGTCATTTTTTTGCTGCAAGGTCCAAAGGTGTGCTGAGATGGCTTAAATCTTTCTTTGAGCCAAACCCGTTGTTGTTCCCTATTAACATAATAAGTGAATTAGCTAAACCAATTTCCCATTCATTAAGGTTATTTGGTAACGTCATGGGTGGAGGGATATTGGTTTTGATTATTAGTTATATGCTGAAATATTTTCTTTTGCCAGTTTTCTTATGGGGTTTTTTTGGTTGGTTTATTGGGCTCATTCAGGCCTTTGTTTTTGCTTTGTTAACTATTGCGTATATTGGTTCTTTATTAGAATAAAACAAAATTTATTAAATCTGAAAAAACTAGTTTAAGGAGGAGAAAAAGATGGATTTATCTACTATGCTTCAAAATTTAGTTTCTGAAGGTGGTTCCATTGGATGGGGTTTATATTATTTAGGAAAGTTATTGGGAGCAGGCGTTGCAATGGGAATAGGAGCTATAGGTCCTGGTGTTGGAGAAGGTAACGTTGGTGCGCACGCAATGGACGCTATGGCAAGGCAGCCGGAGATGAGTGGGAATTTAACAACGAGGATGTTATTGGCAATGGCGGTTACAGAGTCAACCGGTCTTTATTCTTTGGTTGTTGCTTTGATTTTGTTGTTTGTTCTTCCTTAAGTGTTTATTTTGCTGAGAATTTTTAGTTTCCCCCCAAAGAGGTGAGAGTATGATATCTTTTAACTTAACATCAATAGTAAATCTAGTAGGTTTTCTGGCTTTTATGTTTCTTATGTACAGGTTGTTGTACAAGCCGTATTTTGATATCACAGATAAAAGAAAAAAAGAAGTAGAAAAGAATTTAAACGAAGCGGAAAAATTGAGGTTAGAAGCCCAATCAAAGAAAGAAGAGTTGGATAAGCAGTTGGCTGAAGCGGACGATAAAAGACGCGAAATTTTGGCGAATGCTGATGAACAAGCCAAATCCATAGTAAAGTCTGCTCAACAAGAGGCTGAAGAGCAAAGGAAAATTATTTTAGCCAAAGCAGAAAAAGAGGCTGAGGATATTAAAGAAAGTGCAGCAAGAGAATTACAATCGAGAATCGTTTCTCTAGCTGTTGCTATTTCTTCTATGATATTAAAGGAACAGATCGATAAAAAGAAGAACGAAGAGTTGATAAGAAGGGCTATAAACAGTTTAAAAGACAAAGGAGAATTGTGATGAAAGCTTCTTATTTTTTGGCTTCAAAGTATGCCCAAGCCCTTTTGAATACTTTGGAAAAGAAGGGTGAAATTTCTAGATTAGATGAGTACGTAGAAGCGTTTCAAAGGTTAAAAAAAGCTCTCGATAGTAGTGAAACTCTTAGAGATTTGGTTTATAGTCCGTTGGTTCCTACAAAACATATAGTTACAAGGATGAAAGAGGTATCAGAATTTGAAGATACGATTTTTATTCAATTTTTGGAAGCTTTAGTTGATAAAAGGCGTCAAAATTTGATCCCTTTTATGTCTCTTATTTTGTATCAAGAGAGTTTAGAGAGAGAAAAAGTTGTAGAAGTGCGGCTTATACTTCCGAGTAGGACGACTAATAAAGTGATAAATCAAATTAAGCAGGCAATTCATAATAAAACAGGAAGAGAAATTAAGTTAGTAACAGAATTCAATGAAGATCTTATAGGTGGATTACAGTTATACATCGGGGATAAGTTTTTTGATTTCTCCGTAAAGGGATTTTTACAGAACATTCAATCCGCCTATGCCCCAGTTGGTGGAGGTGAAAATATTTGAGAGTTAATCCAGATGAGTTGACAAAAGTAATAGAAGAACGTATAAAAAGTTATGAAAGTGGAGAGATAAAAGAAATAGGATGGGTAATGCAGGTAAGCGATGGTATCGTTAGGGCTTACGGTTTAAAGGATATCATGACCAACGAATTGGTTGAAATAGAAACATCTGAAGGTGAAAAGGTCTACGGTATAGCTATGAATTTAGAAGAAGATAACGTTGGTATAATAACCTTGGGGGATTACAAAGGAATAAAGGAAGGAGACAAATTAGTTAGAACCAACAGAATAATAGAAGTACCTGTCGGAGAAAAGATGTTAGGTAGAGTGGTTAATCCTTTAGGTATGCCTTTGGATGGGAAGGGTGAAATAAATACCAAGGATTTTTATCCTATCGAAAGAAAGGCTATGGGTGTTGTAACTAGGAAACCTGTTGATACCCCTCTTCAAACCGGTTTAAAAGTGTTGGATTCTTTGATTCCTATAGGAAGAGGTCAAAGAGAACTTATAATCGGAGATAGACAAACTGGTAAAACCGCTATAGCTATAGATACAATTATAAATCAGAAAGGTAAAGATGTTTTTTGTATTTATGTTTCGATTGGACAAAAGTCCTCGTCTTTGGCAAGAACGATCGATAATTTAGAAAAGTATGGTGCAATGGATTATACTGTAGTGGTTGCGGCAGATGCTTCAGATCCTGCCTCTTTACAGTATATAGCCCCTTACGCTGGTGCTGCAATTGGAGAATATTTTATGTTTAACGGTAAGGATGCGTTGGTAATATACGACGATTTAACCAAACATGCCGCTGCTTACAGAGAAATATCGCTGTTACTTAGAAGACCACCTGGAAGGGAAGCGTATCCTGGTGATATTTTTTATTTGCATTCTAGATTGTTGGAAAGGGCGTCTAGGTTGAACGAAAACTATGGAAATGGATCTTTGACAGCTTTACCAATAATCGAGACACAGGCGAACGATATTTCTGCATATATTCCTACCAACGTTATTTCAATAACGGATGGCCAGATCTATTTAGAAACAGGGTTGTTTAACGCAGGGATAAGACCTGCTGTTAACATAGGTTTATCTGTTTCAAGGGTCGGTGGAGATGCCCAGACGAAGGCGATGAAAAGGGTAGCTGGATCTTTAAAATTAGACTTAGCACAGTACAGAGAGTTAGAATCCTTCACTCAGTTTGCTGCTGATCTTGATGAGGCAACAAAGAAACAGCTAACAAAAGGAGAAAAGCTCACTGAATTGATGAAGCAACCACAGTATTCACCAATGGAGATGGAAGAACAAGTTGCCGTTATTTACGCTGCCAATGAAGGTTATTTGGATCAGATCCCTACAGATAGAATAAGTGATTTTGAAAGACAATTTTTAGCTTATCTTAAAGAAAATTATAGGGATACCTTAAATAAGATAAGAGAGAGCAAAGACATAGCAGATGAGATAAAGAAAGAGCTGAATGAAGCAATCTCAAAATTTTTGAATGTGTTTAGATGATTGGGGTGATTTTAAATGAGTCGTGGTAATTTAAGAGCCATTAAAAGAAGGATCGCCTCTACAGAATCTACTATGCAAATAACAAGAGCCATGCAGATGGTTGCTACAGCTAGGCTCAACAAAATACAGAAGCGATGGAAAGACGTAAAAGATTATTCTAATTACGCAGAAAGAATTCTAAAAAAAGTTCCCTTTGTTGAAGAAAGCTTATACACTCAAAATAGTGAAGGTTCTTTAATCTTTGTGATCACCCCAGACATGGGTTTAGCTGGCTCTTTTCCATCTGATCTAGTTAAAGAAGCTTTAAGGGTGAAATCTAAGCTGGAAGATTTTAAAGGATACTTTGCATTGGGTGCAAAGGGCTATTCAGGTTTAAAGAGTGAAACAGTCTTGGAAAAAGAGATAAATTTATTCGACATTCCAAAGGTTGATCATGCGGAGTATTTGCTGGACATTATTTTTCAAATTATGGAAAATAAAGGCATTAGCAAGGTGAAGGTTGTGCATGGAGAGTTAAAAAATGCCTTGATACAGTTACCGAAAACTTATGATCTACTTCCAATAACAAAAGATAAATTTGAAATAGATGCCAGATACGAATACGAACCCGAGGAAGAGAAAGTGTTTGAAGATGCTGCATATCAGTATCTTCTCTCTAAAATGTATCTATTTTTATTTGAAACCAAGTTGAGTGAACTTCATGCTCGCCAGAACGCAATGAAAAACGCCACAGATAACGCGCATGATTTAATAGAAGAGTTGAACCTTGAATACAACAAGCAAAGACAAGCCTCTATTACCCAAGAATTGATAGAGATTGTTAATGGGGCGAATATGCAATAGGAGGTAATTCGATGCAAGATCAAAAGGGTAAAATAATATCTGTTATTGGACCTGTCGTCGATGTGAAATTTCCCGAAGGCCAGCTACCTAACGTTTACGATGCTCTAAAAGTAAAAAACGAGTACTCAGGTGAAGAATTAATACTTGAAGTTGAGCAATTAATCGGAGACGATACAGCTAGATGTGTTGCGATGGATTCTACCGATGGTATAAGAAGAGGTCAAGAGGTTATCAACACGCTAGAGCCAATAAAAGTTCCCGTTGGAGATACCACGTTGGGAAGGATGGTCAACCTTTTGGGGAAACCTATCGATGAAAAAGGAGAGGTTGAAGGGGAAGAATACTGGCCAATCCACAGGGACCCTCCATCGTTAAATGAACAAGATACATCGATTGAGATTTTAGAGACGGGTATTAAATGTATAGATCTTTTGGCTCCATTCCCCAGAGGCGGGAAAATAGGATTCTTCGGTGGAGCTGGAGTAGGTAAGACCGTTCTTGTTATGGAACTTATAAGAAATATAGCTAAAGAACACCAAGGGATCTCTGTATTTGCAGGTGTAGGTGAAAGAACCAGGGAAGGTAACGACCTTTGGCTGGAAATGCAAGAGACAGGGGTTATTGATAGCACGGCGTTGGTGTTTGGTCAGATGAATGAACCCCCTGGGGCGAGGTTCAGAGTTCCTCTAACCGCGTTAACTATCTCAGAATACTTTAGAGATAGGCAAAAAAAAGACGTCTTACTTTTCATAGATAATATATTTAGGTTTGTACAAGCAGGATCAGAGGTGTCGGCTTTATTAGGAAGAATGCCCTCTGCTGTAGGATACCAGCCAACATTGGCATCGGATATGGGACAGTTGCAAGAGAGAATAACATCCACAAAAGATGGATCTATTACCTCTGTTCAGGCTATTTATGTTCCTGCGGACGATTTCACGGATCCCGCACCTGCCACTACTTTTGCCCATTTGGACGCAAATATAAACCTTTCAAGGAGACAGTCAGAATTGGGACTTTATCCCGCAGTTGATCCATTAGATTCCACATCAAAGATGTTGGATCCCAATGTAGTTGGCCAAGATCATTACTCGGTTGCAAGAGAAGTCAAAGAAGTTTTGCAAAGGTATGAAGATTTACAAGATATAATAGCGATTTTGGGTATAGAAGAATTATCAGAAGAAGATAGACAGATAGTGAATAGAGCCAGAAGAATTCAAAGATTCTTAACTCAGCCTTTCTTTGTTGCAGAAAGGTTTACAAATTATTCGGGTAAGTATGTTAATGTAGAAGATACTATCAAAGGCTTTAAAGAAATACTTGAAGGGAAGCATGATGATTTACCTGAAAGCGCCTTTTACATGGTGGGTACGATAGAAGAAGCCGTAGAGAAAGCGAAAAAAATGAATGAATGAAGTGTTTGTAAGGCAGGTGGTATAAATATTTAAATTCAAAGTTGTTACCCCAGAAGGGGTAAAGTATGAAGAAGACGTTCAGTATGTAGAATTTAAAACAAAAGAGGGGTCTATGGGAACCTTAACTCAAAGGTTGCCAATAGTGACTTCTTTGAGAATCGCCCCTGTATCAATAAAAAAAGCAGATAACTCAGTTGAGAGTTTCGCCATCCATGGTGGTATTTTGGAGATGACGGGGGAGGAAATGACCATTGTTACCACCGCTGCTGAAAGATCGGAAGATATAGATGTTGAAGCCGCAAGGAAAGCTATGGAAAGTGCCCAAGAACAGATTAAGGCAACGGAAGATCAATTTAAAAAAATAAAATTACAAACAAGAATTGAGAAGAATCTTCTGAGGGTCAATATTTCAAAGAGAAAGTAAATGGCTTTTTAATTATCTTTGAATTAGGTCTATTTTTGTTTTTATCCTCTGCAAATCGTTGTAATTTTTTTCTAAATAATTATCTTTGATAGCCTTTAAATAACTTAAGTTGAGCCAAATTTTTTCCCTTTCTTTCAATGAGGTTCTATCTTCCTCTAGAATAGAAGGGGAAAATATTTTTTGATCTGTTAGAACATATGCAAGCAAATTATTAGCTAAGTCTTGATTGTTGCCAGCCACAGGACTTTTGCTGAATACTAAGTCAACTTCTTGAATCTTCAAAGTTGTTATAACAGCGGGATTTATCATTTCTTCTGGAAGGATAAAAGAGATTTTATAAGAGTTTATTGAGAATAATCTATGAGTTAAACTTCTTTCCTGGTTTATGAAGATAACTTGATTGTTGAAAAGTTTGAGAATATCGTTTTTTAGAAATAGAATCAAATGAATTCCATAAATATTGACAATTTCAGAAATCAAGTGTAATTTGCGGTAGTGGATGTTTTTGTTAGAGGAGAAAAAAAAGATATAAAAACCTTGGTTAATACCTTCAGCAAGCTGTTTTATTATGCTTTTTGGTTTCAATTTTTTTATTACGTATATACCTAAGCTGTTCTTATTATAACTTTTGGGTTCTTCAATCATTTTTAAAGACTCAAATAATTCTTTTTTAAGAAAATTATAACGTAACTTTAAGAACAGATGTTGTGATCTCATTTTTTACCTCAACACCTTGACATCATAGGTGTGAATTGTTTCTTTCAAATCCGATAAATACTTTCCAAAAGAGTACATATAATTTTTACTCTTTTTAAAATCAAGTGTGAAATAAATAGCGTTTTTGATCACGAATTCGTTTTTGTAATTGGGAACGATGTAGGACACCGTAGATTCGTTTTTCGACGTGTTGATAATTATCGCCGGTATTTTTACAATTCTCAAATTAGACTGAATATGCAGGAGTACTTTTCTTTCTAAATTTTCAGAGAAGTTCAAAGATAGAACGATTAAATCCACTTGATACAAAAGATTCAAGAAATAAAATTCAAAATTTAGAGCATCGTTGGTAAACCCAAAAGATAATAAAACATCTTTTTCTGTGATGAACCTATTATCCTTGTTTAAGTATGTTTTGTTCCTGTTTATATAACATTCTACATACTCTTTGTTATTGATAGCAATAACCTCAGATTGGTCGTTTAAAGACCAACCTGAGGTGGATAATATTAAATCAAAATCAAAAAATTCCATTGCATTTGCTGAGTTTCCTACAAAAATTCTCATTTTCCAAACTTTTCGTAAAAAGTTTTATATGCCAAATAAGTTTCGTATATATCCGCTTTTGATGCCACTTCATACGGAGAGTGCATCCCCAAAAGCGGCACGCCGGCATCCAAAACGTCTAAACCTTTTTCAGAAAAGAAAAGGGCTATGGTTCCTCCTCCGCCTCTATCTACTTTTCCCAATTCTCCCATTTGCCAAGATATGCCTTCTTGATTGAAAAGATTTCTAACTTTTCCTACTAATTCAGCATTTGCATCGTTTGTTCTGCCTTTGCCACCTGAACCTGTGTATTTCATAAGAGTTATACCGTAACCAAGTTGTGGAGCGTTGGATAAATCGTGAGCTTCTTTGTAATTTGGATCAACAGCAGCTGACACATCGGCTGAAAGCAAAGTAGAATTGGTGAGAATTTCTTCTATGTTTTGAATTAGTTCTTCTTCTTTTGCTAAAGCAGCAATTTTCTTCAAAACGTAGATCCAGAAATGATTTTTTGCTCCTGTATTTCCATCGCTACCTATTTCTTCTTTATCGACTAGTAAAACTGCCGGGTTTTTTACAGATGTTTGAGCATCGATTAAAGCGGTCAATCCTGTGTAGGCACAGACCCTATCGTCGTGTCCGTAGGAAGCTAAAAGGCTTTTATCCAATCCTACATCTCTAGCAGGAAGTGCAGGAACGATTTCCAATTCAGCACTAACTAAGTCTTCTTCTACGATTCCATATTTATCGTTCAAAATCTTCAAGATATTTAACTTAACTGGATTTTTAATCTTATCGGTTTCATCGTAGGAAATAGCAGTAGTACCAACTAATACATTCATTTTCTCGGCTTCAAATGCTTCCGAAACCTTTTTATTAGCCAAATCTCTATCGAGATGTGGCAGTAAATCTGATATTACAAATACGGGATCGTTTTCGTCTTGTCCTATGGAAACCTCTATTTTACTTCCATCGCTTTTTATTACTACGCCATGTAATTCAAGAGGTATGTTGAACCAGTGATACTTCTTCACTCCACCATAATAATGAGTCTTTGCCATTGCAATATTCTCATCTTCCACTATTGGCTCGGGTTTCAAATCAAACCTTGGTGAATCTATGTGTGCACCTACTATGTTGATACCATCCTTCAAAGGATTGTTGTACTTGAACGCAAATACCGCTTTGTCTCTGTTTACAAAGTAAACTTTATCACCTTTCTCTATCTTTCCAGAGTTCACGTAATGAGAAAGAGGTTTGAAACCGTTTTTTTCAAGGAGCTCCACTGAGTATGTAGCTGCCTTTCTTTCAGTTTTAGAAAAGTTGATAAAATCCTTGTACTGTGAAGTATACCTATCGATATCTTCTTTGCTTCTTTTGCTCCATACACTTTTCTTTTGAAAAGTTAAACTTTTTTCTAACTCTGTTAGGTCCATTAGATCACCTCCAATAAAATTTTACCATATTTTTTTGAAAATAAGCACAGTTAAATAATTTTTCATGCAGTTCTGATTTATGAATACTCAAATAATCCGTTTATAAATGATTAGGAAGAAATATTTCGAAATAGAATTGATTACGATGTTTAAACTTAAATTTTCTTCAATTTTATTATTTGTTTAAAAAGTATAAAAATATTATAATAGAAACGCTAACACAGAGTTAGACATTTTAAAGACAATTAAAAAAATTTTATAAGGGGGCGTTTTTATGGAAAAGAAAATTTATCCAGAGTTGACTATGGATTTTGTAAGGGTTACAGAAGCATCGGCTTTGATGAGTAGTTTATACTTGGGTTGTGGTAATCTGGAAATGATTAAGCATAGTTCTATCGATGCTATGAGAGGTATGTTTGATTACATAGACTTTAAAGGGAATATAGTAATGAGTAAATACGATAAAGAAAATTCAAATATGCTGTACGTCGGTGAAAAAGTTGGTAGTTGGCAAGATGAAACTTTCGAAATGGATTTAGCTGTTGATGCTATAGACGGAGTGAAATTGGCTGCTTTCGGCTTGCCAAATGCCATAAGTGCGGTTGCCGCCACGGTGTCGGGAAGCATTAAATTACTGCCGACTTTTTATTCTTATAAGCTTGCTGTAGGTCGTGAATTAAAAGGTAAATTGGATTTGAGAAAACCTATGAAAGAGAATATAAAAATTGCAAGTGAGGTTTTGGGAATTGCACCTACGGAACTAACTTTTGTTATTTTGAATAGGCAAAGGCATGAAGAGATTATAGAAGAGATTAAAGAAGCTGGTTCAAGAATAAAATTAATAAGTGATGGAGATATTACAGCTGCCATAGCCACCGCCGTTCCCGATAGTGGGGTGGATATCTATGTTGGTGTTGGAGGAACTCTTGAAGGGATACTCTCGGCTGCTGCTTTAAAAACGCTTGGTGGAGAAATTCAAATGAAATTGTGGGCAAGGGATAGAATTGAAGAGCAATCGATCAAGGAAGAAGGTTGGGACCTTGAAAAGATCTTTTATACCGATGAAATAGTTGGTGGGGAAGATGTAATATTTTCTGCTACGGGTATAACCGATGGAGATCTTTTAAAAGGCGTGAAATTTGTAAAAGGTTTTGCTTACACTCATACACTTACGATGAGAAGTAAGAGTGCAACCGTAAGAAAAATAGAGTCTATGCATAATTTAAAAAATAAAACTATAAGGTTGAAATCTTTGGAAGAGGATAAAAGATTAATCGATTTGAGGAATGAGTATATTAATTAATTATGTTGAGACTCCTTTTTCTTTTGTCCTTGTCATAAGTAAGATTACCCCTTCAAAGGCTATTTGTAAATAATAAGTTGCAAATCTCCACAACAGTACAGTAGTAGAAACGAATCTTCCAGGCATGAAACTGGCAAGAACGATACCATACAATGCTTCTACCCCACCTGAGGACCCTGGGGTAGGTATGTAATAGACGACAAAGTTCATTATTATAAAAAGTATGAATACTTCAAGAATGCTGTAACTTCCTGACGTAATTGATGCTAGTGTAATGTGCAAACCTAAAGAATGAAAAAAAACGATGAAACCTCCAAGTATAAAGTCTATTGTAACTATATGTGCCTTTTCGATCCATAGCGTTTTGATACTTAACTTTAGCTCTTCCAACCAATTTTCTAATTTTTGTAATCTTTGTTCGAATTTCGATTTGTTTTTTAATGGGAATATCTTCAGTAAAAAATTAAACAACTTATATATCAATTTTGGGTTTAAAAATAGTAAAATTAACAAAGCAGAGAACCCTAAAGCGGCTATAATACCAATAATAAGTATATATTTCCCAGTTCCTATTCTGCTTAAAATATTCATTACTCTTCTTATGAAAATTAAGATAACGGCAGAAGAGAACAGTAGATTTTCTACAAGCCTTGACAACACTATATTTGTAGCTAAAGTGGATTCTATTCCTAATTTTGTAAGATGGTATATTTGATATGGTTGCCCACCACTAGCCATCGGGGTAATATTTGACATAAAATAGTATGAAATGGTATTATATAGGGCATCTTTAAACTTTATTTTTTTGTGAAAACTTAACGTGACTATGTACAATCTTATTAAATCGATCAAATAAGCCATAGAAAAAACTACAAAAACCTTCACAATAAAGAGTAGATTGATTGTTTTAAGGGTGGCGAAGGTTTCTTGGAAATCAGCAAAAAAAGAGATCACAATGTTGATGACTAAACCAATAATTAAAACAACGATTAGATTAATGATTATTTTTTTTCTACTAAGTGCGCTTTCATTGTCTTTGCCTTTATCCTCAGACATTTTTTCCTCCTGTATGGATTTTTTGCTTTATACCTTCTTCATAGATATTTTTTAATTTTATAAAGGCTTTTTCATCGCTATAATTTTCAAATAAGATGTAAGACTTTTTCTCGTATTCAGCGTATAACTCTTTGTTAATATTAAGCTTTTTGATTGTCTCAACAAAATCTTCCACTAAATTACCAGATAAATAGTATGGAGAAAATATTTGTTTGTAAACTGGTAAATCTCTCAGTACTAAAGGTAAACCACTTCCAGCTGCTTCAATTACGACTAAACCAAAGGTTTCATGAAAGGAAGGGGAAAAGAAAATATCGGATAAAGAATAATAATCGATCATTTTTTCTCTATTTATAGTCCCGGCGAAATTGACATTATTAGGAGCTTTTTTTATCAACTTGTTCATTTCTTCGTAACCTTCGGTGAACTGTTTAAAGGGCATTCCCCCAGCCCAAATGAACTTCATGTTCTTTAATCTTTTAGCGGTTTCCACGAAATCTGTTATACCTTTTCTAGGTTGAATCTGTCCGGCACCCAAAATTATGAAATCATCGTCATTATACCCATATTTTTTTCTTAAATAAGATTTTTGAGTGTCTTTTTCCTCGGGTTTTGTGAGAAACAATTCTTTTATAACAAAGTTTCTAAAGATCACAATTTTATTAGGATTTATCTTGAGATCCTTAATCAATTCATTTTTGGTCTCTTCACTGACTGCTAAAATGCAATCAGAAGAGTTATAGAAATATTTTAAATACCTATTGAAAAAAGGTAACCATAGCTTGTTGAATTTTATACTCCCTTTCAACGAATTAGGAACTATATGAGCGGAAATGACACAAAAAGAATTTTTCTTATTCTTTAACAACGAAAAGAAGCTTTTTATATTGAGAGTATGAATATGTAAAACATCGTAATTTCCTAAAATTTTGTTCTCATATATAGTGTAATCACTGTATTTTTTTAAGATGTATTTGTGATCCGATGTGGCAGAATACACCCCCTGACCAGGGTATTTCTCAGCTATTGATAGAATATCGATTTTCATATTTTCCCTTCTCAAAATTGGAATTTAAATGAATTTAATAAGTCTTTTTAGGTTTTTGTTATAAACTTTTGAATAGATCATAGCAGAGTTATCGACTATAAAATCTCTGAAGACATAACTATCAAGGTATACCTTTTTTCTATAAAGATATTTATCTATCAACGTGTTAGATAACCCTTTTTGAGACATTAAACTCAATGGAAATCCTATACTTTCTATTTCGTACTGGGCTAAATCTTGTAAGGTTGTTTCAACCTTTTTAGTTGATTTTTGTTCTCTCTCTCCAAATAACGTACTTTTTATATCTTCTAATTGCTGAACTTTTCCCTTCACTCGCTGAGTGGTTTCTCTTAGTAGATTTTTACGGTTGTTGTTAAAATAATCTAATGCGCCTGATTTGATTATTAATTCCACAATATTTCTGTTGATATTTTTGTTTATTATGAAATTAAAAAAATTTTCTAAGCTTAAGAGTTTCGCTTCTTCAAATATCTGAGAAACATTTTTACCTATTCCTTTAATTATATACAAAGGTAGTATTAGATCTGTTTCACTTGCTAAACCAAATGGATATCTAATGTCGGGTAACTTTATTTTCACACCTAAAACTGATGCTTCATTTATTATATCAACATCGATGCCTTTTATTTTAACATATTCTAAGAAGAAATGTGAAGGATCTTTAAATTTTTTTTCTGAAAGCCAGTAAGTAATGTGAGCGTATGCAACCGCATGAGATTTATTAAAGGCATACTGAGCAAAGTTTTCTATCTGAGAAAACAATAAAGTTGCTTCTTTTTCGTCTATCTTTTTTGAGGCGTTGGTAACAAATTTGTTTTTGAAGGTTGTAATTTTGTCTTTCTCTTTTTTAGATACTGCTTTTCTCAATAAATCTGATTCTTGTGGAGAAAATTCTCCTAAGATTTGAGCGATTTTCATTATCTGTTCTTGGTAAACTAAAACTCCCTTTGTCTCGGGGAAGATTTTTTTCAAATATTCTGGGGAGTCATCATTAACGTATTGATCTATCATCCCAGATTCAAGGGGTCCGGGCCTGTTGATGGCTAAAAGTAAAACAAGCTCTTCAAAATTTTTAGGTTTTATTCTTTGGGCTAATTTTTGCCCTAATTTTGAGTCCAATTGGAAGATGCCTTTTGTCAAACCTTTAGATAGGTAATGGAAAGTTTTTGAATCGTTAAGCTCCCGGTACTTTTCTTTTATCTGTAATCTTTTTAAGAAGGTCAACGTGTCCAAAGCTAAAATGTCGAACTTTTCCACTCCTAAATATTTTAAATCAGACATTTCCCATTCTATTATAGGTACTTCCTTTTTTTCCACAGGAGAAAAGGTTCTAAGGTCATTTTGGGAAATTATTAAACCCGCTGCATGTACTGACTCTGCAACTTCTATTCCTTCAAGATAATAAGCGGCATAAAAAAAGGTTTTCTCTTTTTGTGATAAAGATTTGAATTTATCGATGTTCTCTTTGCTTCTTATTGGGGTGTTTATTTTGGCTTCTAAATTGTATCCAAGTAATTCTTCTGCCTTTTTTAAAGCAGATTTAATTTTCATGGTTGAGTAGGTCCTGATTTGAGAGATCTTGTTTTCTCCAAATTCTTTTTGCAATGCCTTTATTAGATCAACCCTTTTCTCCGCGTCGATATCCAGGTCTATATCGGGTAATTCATGCCTGTATTCGTTTAGAAATCTTTCGAAGAGGAGACCGTATTCAATAGGATTCACCTTAGTTATTCCTAATTTATAAACTAAAAAGGAACCTACTGCTGAGCCTCTTCCAGGTCCGACCGAGATGCCATTTTTTTTAGCGGTGTCAACGATTTTTTTAACCGTTAAAATATAATTTTCTACTTTTAACTTTTTTATTATGTTCAGCTCGTAAGATAGCCGTCTTTTTTCTTCGAAAGTTAGGTCTTTTTGTGAAATAGTATCTGTTAGATTATAGTCGGTAACTTTGTATTCATCAAATCTATAGTTTCCTATATTGTAATAAGTTTCTATATTTGAGAAAATAGATAGTTCATTTTGATATTTTAAACTATCTTTGATGCAAAGAGATTCTTCATCTTTAAAAATATCTTTTAAAAAGTCAGTTGGATACTTCACATAGGGAAGATCCAAATCGATTTTTTTTAATCTTAAGTTGTTTCCTAATCCGTTGTAGTGCATTATAGCTGATCTAATATCGTTGTTTGTTTGCAATAAGTACTTGCCATTTGCCGTTTCATACAGGATTATTGGCTTAATTCTATACTTTTGGGCATAAACGATAAAACTCACCCATGATCTTGGGTGCGGTTCTGATAGAACTATGGAATTGTACTCATATCTTTTTGCTATGGAGAAAAGGTCCCTTAGCTGAAGATATGATTTGCCAATGCTTTTTGAAGTTACCACAGGTCCTAAGATCTTCAATGGCAGAGCCTCCATCAAGAATTTTGCCTTTTTAGGTTTGTTAAAGTGATCAAAAGACTTTTAAAATCTTCGGGTAAGGGGGCCAAAAATTCCATCCATTCGTTACTTTTTGGATGATAAAAGCCTAATTTCAAAGCATGAAGCATCTGTCTATCTACTGATATTTGAAGATCTTTTTCGACTTTATTTTTTCCATACAAAGAATCTCCAATTACAGGATTACCGATGTATTTGAAATGCACTCTGATTTGATGTGTCCTTCCTGTTTTCAACCGTATCCAAACCAATGTGGCAAGATCTCCAAATTCTTTTAAAACTTTGTATTCGGTTATCGCTTCTCTTCCGTTGTACACAACAGCCCTTTTATGCCGTAAAACAGGATGCCTCCCCAAAGGTAAAATTATTTTTCCTTCCTTTTCTTTCAGCGTTCCTTCTATTAGGGCTAAATAGTATTTCATTGTCTTTCTTTCTTTAAATTCTTTTGAAAGTAAGTTATGAGAATAAACATTTTTTGCTACGACCAACACACCGGAGGTTTCTTTGTCCAACCTATGAACAATACCTAATCTGTTTGGATCCTGCATAGTTTTGTCAAGATCCTTTACATGGTGCAGCAGGGCGTTCACCAAAGTACCGGTTTTGATATTTGGTGTTGGATGTACTATCAATCCAGCAGGTTTGTTGATAACGATTAACTCTTCATCTTCATATAGTATATTTAATGGTATATTTTCTGGTAAAATTTTCTCTTCTTTGGTTTCTTTTACCATTTCATAAAAATCTATTTGAATTTCGTCGCCTTGTTTAACTTTGTAATGAGGTTTCTTTTGAGTTCCATTGACGGTAATTTGTCCTTTGGTTATTGCGTTTTGAACGAGATTTCTAGAAATTTCAATGGGAATTTTTTCGACAATGTATATATCAAGCCTTTTTTGTTCATCTTCCCTTTCAACTTTATACATTCTTTTTTCCATATTTGCTCCTTTTAAAAAAATGGTATAATAAAATCACACCACCAAACGTCACGAATATATCAGCTACGTTGAATATAGAAAAGTTTGGCCAATATATCATATCTACAACGTATCCTAACCTGATTCTATCAAAGATATTACCTAAAGCTCCTCCTATAATAAAAGCGATACCCAAGTCAAAAGACGTAGTAAAAAACTTATATTTTTCTTTATATTTTTCTTTTAAGATAAAAAGAAAAATTACTATTAGTGTAGAGAAGATTCCATGAAACAAAGCCATATCTTTAAAAAGTCCAAAAGCTATGCCTGTGTTTTCAACGTAAGTCAATTGGAAAAATCCAATTTTAATTTTTTTTCCCAGAAGAAACGTTTCTGAAAGTTTTTTAGTTAATTGGTCAAAAAAGATAATAATAGGTATAACCCAATTCATTTGTTCAATCCTTCCTTTTCACTTTATTATAGCTGATATTGATTATAACACTTTAGAGGTAAAAATTGTCACTTTACCGTTAAAAATCTTATCAACCGGACTGTTAGACGAAGGTACTCAATCACTTTCATTCTTATAGGTGGGCTACGGGGTAAAGAGCACAAAAGTCTTTTCCACATGCGCGGGCTGCGGGGCCAAAGTGCTGAAACTCCTTCATCCTTAGAGGGCGGGTAGCAGGGCAAAGGTGCTGAAAGTTTTTCATCCTTCTGGGTGGGGAGCGGGGCGAAGGGGCGCTAACACAGGTTTTAGAGTTCCTAAAGGCTGTAATTTTAAACAAATGAGGAGGAAAGATATGGAAGAAAGAATTCACAACTTCGATACTTTAATGGTTCATGCGGGTTTTGAAAAAGATCCAACCACCGGGGCTAACGTAGTACCAATTTACCAGACTTCATCTTATACCTTTGAAGATTCAGCTCATGCCCTTAGGCTTTTCAACATGGAAGAAACTGGGAACATATATACACGTATAATGAACCCGACGACCGATGTGTTGGAGAAAAGGGTTGCTGCTTTGGAAGGTGGTGTGGGCGCTTTAGCCACTTCATCGGGGCAAGCTGCAGAAGCGATAGCAGTCTTAAACATTATGGAAGAAGGGGATGAAATACTTACAGCAAGCTCTTTGTATGGTGGAACATTCACATTATTTAAGAATTCTTTGAGTAGATTTGGCATAAAAACCCACTTCTTTGACATTGACGATGTGGATAGCTTGAAAAATAAGATAAATAATCGGACAAAGGCGGTTTATGTGGAAACCATTGGTAATCCCGAACTTTCTGTACCTGATTTTGAGCAGATTTCTAAGATAGCTCATGAGAATGGTATACCTTTGATCGTAGATAACACCTTTGCGACACCGTACTTGTGCAGACCTTTTGAATTTGGCGCTGATATCGTTGTTCACTCTTTAACCAAATATTTGAACGGGCACGGTAATTCAATTGGTGGAATTATTGTTGATAGTGGAAATTTCGACTGGAACAACGGTAAATTTAATATGTTAACTGAAGAAGATCCTGCTTTTCATGGGATAAGCTTTTATAAAAAATTTGGAAATGCTGCCTATATCTCAAAAGCCCGCTCCCAATGGTTAAGAGATCTAGGGGCTTCGATAAGTCCTTTCAATTCTTTTTTGATATTGCAGGGCATTGAAACATTGAGTTTAAGAATGGAAAGGCATTCCTCAAACGCAATGAAAATTGCAGAATTCCTATCCGAAGATTCGAGAGTGAGCTGGGTAAATTATCCAGGACTGAAAAATCATAAGGCTCATAAAAATGCGGTTAAATATCTAAAACATGGTTATGGAGGGATGCTTTCCTTCGGAGTAAAAGGTGGAGTAGAAGCTGGGAAAAGATTTATCGAAAGTTTAAGAATATTTTCCCATGTTGCAAATGTTGGCGATGTTCGATCACTCGCCGTTCATCCTGCTAGTACCACTCACGGGCAATTGAGTGAAGAAGAACAGTTGGCTTCTGGGGTAAGTCCTGATATGATTAGACTATCCGTTGGAATAGAAGATATTAATGATTTGATTGAGGATATAGATTCAGCTCTAACTAAAGCAACTAAGAATTATTAACCTTAAAACAAAACTGTAGGGCTAACTTATTAGTTGCTCTACAGTTTTAGTATCTTTATACAAAATTTTAGAATTTAATTTTTGGTTGAAACCAATTCTTTTGTTTCTCTTGCTATCATAAGTTCTTCGTTTGTTGGAACTACCAACACGGTTACCTTAGAATCGGGAGTACTTATGACCCTTTCTAAGCCTTTAAAATTGTTTTTCTCTTTATCTATCTTTACACCAAGGTAAGTTAAATACTTTTCACATATTTCTTCCCTTGTTACCGGAGAATTCTCTCCTACACCGGCGGTAAACACTATAACATCTACACCGTTCATCGCTGCAGCGTAAGCTCCAATATATTTGGCTATCCTGTACTCATAAATGTCAAGTGCAAGACGACAAACTTTATCTCCTTCTAATGCTTTATCTTCAATATCCCTCATATCACTTGAGAAACCTTTCGTTATTCCATAGACTCCACTTTTATTATTCAATATTCCTATAACTTCTTTTGCTGTTAATCCCTCTTCTTGAGCCAGAAATGAAACAATGGCAGGATCTATATCCCCACTTCTTGTTCCCATAACTAAACCCTCTAAAGGAGTGAATCCCATTGAAGTGTCGAAAGATTCACCATTTTTTACAGCGGCAATGGATGCCCCATTTCCAATGTGTGAGGTTATGATTTTAAGTGTTTTTATATCTTTTCCCAATATTTCGGCTGCCCTTCTTGAAACATATTTATGACTCGTACCATGGAACCCATAACGTCGAATCTTGTATTTTTCGTAGTACTCATAAGGAATTGCATACAAGAAAGAAGTATTTGGCATAGTTTGGTGGAAAGAAGTATCAAATACCCCAACTTGTGGCACATTGGGTAAAAGGTCCATCGCTGCTTTTATTCCCATGACGTTTGCAGGATTGTGCAACGGCGCCAAAAAAGACATCATTTCAATTGCATCCAAAGACTCTTTGTCAATAATAACAGAAGAAGAAAATCTTTCACCCCCGTGCACCACTCTATGTCCAACTGCATCTATTTCCTTTAGAGATGAAATAACCTTGTAATCTTCAGAAGTCAAGAGATCTAAAACTTCTTTTAAACCTTCTTCATGATTTTTTATAACCTTCTCTATAACATATTTTTCTTCGTTTTTTCTGTGGATAATTCTGGACCCTTCTATACCTATTCTTTCGACCAATCCTTTGGCTAAAACTTTTTCTGTATCCATTTCAAGAAGTTGATATTTAATCGAAGAACTACCTGAGTTGATTACTAAAACTTTCATGTTTTTCCTCCTCACGCAAACGATTTTTTAACCGTTAAATTATACAACAATATAGAAGAAATTTCAAATAAAAAGTATTCAAGAATAATAAGTAGCAATAATCTCTTTTGAAAGCAGTGACTTATAATCCCAGATGTAAAAAAAGTCTCTTTCGGGACATTGGGCAACAGCTGAGTTATGAGTGCCTAGTTGAAGATTATAATCACAACATATTGACAAATTTTGATTTTATTCATATAATAATATCATATCAAATATTTTTGATATGTTATTATCATATGTGAGGTTTTCCTAGAATGCAAATATTAAAAGAGATTTGGGATTTTACTCAATATCAGCTTCTTGGCATGAAATGGCTTGATACCTTGATTGGAAAGATCCTTTCAAGTCTAGGAGTGGATACATCTACCCGCATAGGTGGTAGCATCGAGTTTTTCGTCTATGATGTCATTAAGATAATCATACTGCTGTGTTTACTGATTTTCTTTATCAGTTACATTCAGAGCTTTTTTCCACCAGAACGCAGCAAGAAAATATTAGGCCGATTTCAAGGTCTCGGTGCTAACTCTGTCGCGGCTTTACTAGGCACGGTAACGCCTTTTTGTTCTTGTTCATCCATTCCTTTGTTTATTGGTTTTACATCTGCAGGCCTTCCAGTTGGAGTAACTTTCTCGTTCCTTATCTCTTCCCCTATGGTCGACCTAGGGTCGCTGTTTCTACTTATGAGTATTTTTGGAGCAAAAGTTGCAGTCGTGTATGTAATACTCGGATTGATTATCGCAGTAATAGGTGGTACGGTTATAGAAAAATTACGAATGGGGAAGTACGTTGAAAGCTTTATTATGATAGCTGGAAATGTAGATATAGAAGCACCCGACCTGACAAGAAAGGATAGACTGGTCTACTCTAGGGACCAAATGCTGTCCACCTTTAAAAAGGTGTTTCCATATATCTTGATTGGTGTGGGCATTGGCGCCATTATTCACAACTGGATTCCCGGAGAATGGATTAACTCCGTTCTCGGTAGTAAAAATCCGTTTGGAGTTGTTTTAGCCACACTTGTCGGCATACCAATGTATGCCGATATCTTTGGTGTAATCCCAATTGCAGAAGCTCTATTATCTAAAGGAGCTGACCTAGGCACCGTTCTTTCGTTTATGATGGCGGTCACAACTCTGTCTATACCATCTATGGTTATGTTACGCAAAGCTGTCAAACCGGAGCTATTGGCACTATTTATCGCAATCTGTACCATGGGTATTATTTTTGTAGGTTACTTTTTTAACGCTATTCAAGGCTTCATCATATAGTAGTAAGAAAATATCAGTAAAAGACTTAGTGTCCAGCTATTGTTTGTACGATCTGTATGGAGTATGGCATTTACATCAGAAGTTGTTGTACCGCACAAGGCTCAATTGTGTCTATAATCTAGTTATACGTCGGAATAGATTCCAAATAGTTGCCATCAATTGAACAACAAAAACTGAATAAAAAGGGGTGTAATAAAAATGTCACTATTTGAAAAGAAAAAAGAAGAAACAACATCCTATTACGGAGAAAACCGTGATACAGGAAGCATTGCGAAGGGAGTACATGCTAAAGCTGGGGGTGCTAGTGTTAAAATACTTGGAAGCGGATGTCCAAAATGCAATCAACTTGAAGCGGCAACAAAAGAGGCTCTGCAGCAGCTTGGTATGGATACAGCGATTGACCATGTAACAGATTTTTCAGAAATTGCAGCTTATGGTGTCATGACAACCCCTGCTCTTGTTGTAGATGGGAAAGTGGTTTCTTATGGTAAAGTTTTAAAAACAGAAGAGGTAGTGGAGCTTCTTCAAAAAGTTAGGTCATGAAAAAGATGAATGAAATTAGCAACCCGTGTCACAGATTTCGTTAGCATGGTTGTTACACAAAAAATCTTTCGTAGCACACATATTATTTAGCGGTTTTTGAATATTGAATAAATTTTTAAGATTTAAAAGACAGATCCAGGCTTTGGTTCGGTTTTCCACCTCAAGATATAAAAGATCTGTTGTGAGCAGACCTTTCTATGTGCACCCATATGCCTGGTACATATAAAAAAACATCCGCGTGAAGCGGATGTTTTGATAAAATAGTTCATCATTATAATGCAGTATATCCTCCATCAATAACCAATTCTGAACCTGTCATGAACGAGGATTCATCGGAAGCTAAGAACAATGCTCCGTTGGCAACTTCTTCTGGTTCAGCAGGCCTACCTAGTACGGTAGTTCCAAGAAGTTCTTTAGCTGATTTTTCATCTTTTAACAGTTCGTCAGTCATTGGAGTCCTTATTACACCAGGATGTATAGAATTTACCCTGATGTTGTATTTAGCAAGTTCAGCAGCAACTGTTTTTGTTAACAATCTTGAGGCACCCTTTGAAGCATGGTACGCTACAGCAGCTCCACTACCTATGAGCCCATAAATGGAAGAAATGTTAATTATAGAGCCTTTACCCGCTTTCTTCATTGCTGGTAACATGTATTTTATACCCAAAAATTGGCTCTTTGCGTTAATGTTCATTACGCGATCCCATTCTTCTTCTGGTGCGTCCTCTACTCCTTTCATACTTAAAATACCTGCGTTGTTTACTAAAACATCAACCTTACCCCATTTCTCTGTTACCTGATCGACAACTTTTTTCCATTCGTCAGCTTTTGTAACATCAAGTTTTACAGCCATTGCTTCATATCCATCTTTGTTGATTTTATCTGCTGCCTCTTTTGCTTCCTTCTCTAAAATATCTGCAACAACGACCTTTGCTCCCTCTTTTGCGAAGAGTTCAGCTTCAGCTCTTCCCATTCCTCTTGCGGCTCCTGTAATAATAGCAACTTTTCCTTCTAATCTTCCTGCCATAATATGAATCCCTCCTTTTGATGTGAATATTTTCACAATTTACGATAAATAAAAACGACTAAATTAATCGTATCTAAATTATACCATATTTTTTTAAAAGAAAAAGCATTTATGTTAAAATAATAAAAAGAAATCTTTTTATGGAGGTGTATTATGTCAAAAAAAATAACCTACGGAATGGTTGGTGGATCCATAGATTCTATGATAGGCGAAGCACATAGAAACGCAATATTATCAGATGGAAGGGCAAGCATAGTTAGTGGATGTTTTTCACGAGATTATAAAAAAACATTAAAAACAGGCAAAAAGTGGGACATAAAGAAAGATAGATTGTACGAAAACTACTTAGAAATGGCCGAAGAGGAGAGTAAAAAGAAAAATAAAATTGATTTTGTCGTTGTTGCTACTCCGAATGCTTCCCATTATGAAATAGCTAAAACTTTCTTAGAAAAAGGTATAAATGTTGTCTGCGATAAACCGCTAACAACAACAGTGAAAGAAGCTGAAGTACTAAAACAGTTAGCAGATGATAATGATCTTTTGTTGTGTGTGACGTATTCGTACGTGGGATATCCGGTTATTTCGATAGCAAGAAACAAAATAGAAAAAGGTGAGTTGGGCGAAATAAGATTCATTAATGTACAATATATTCAAGGATGGCTTGCAAAAAAGATCGAAGATGAAAACAAGCAAGCCCAATGGAGGTTGGATCCAAACCAAAGTGGTTTGGCTAATACTACAGCCGACATAGGTAGTCATGTGGAGAACATGGTTTCATATCTTACTGGAAAAGAGATCGATAATTTGTGTGCACGCCTTGATACTTTTGGTGAATCAAGAAAATTGGAAGATAATTCCACCGTGATGGTAAATTTCAAAGATAAAAGTAAAGGATTACTTTTCATGTCTCAAATTGCTGTGGGAGAGAACAACAATTTTAGCGTCTCTGTGTATGGTTCGGAAGGTACGTTGAAATGGAATTTTAATCAAGCAAACAAATTAACAATTTTGTATGAAGACCACAAAGAAGAGATAGTTCAAAATGTGGATGAAATTCCTGGAACGAGCATAGGTTTCAAAAATACTTATTCCATGTTTATCACCGATTTAATAAATAAAAAGAACGGAGAAATTATAACCAACGATAATGCCCATTTTCAAAGTGTAAACGCGGGATTAAGAGGGATGAGGTTTATTGAAAAATGTGTAGAAAGTTCGAAAAATGGAAGCGTTTGGGTAAAGTTTTAAAACCAAACTCAAATAAGAGGAGGGGTAAAATATGTTCAAAAGATTGACTTATGGAATGGTAGGTGGAAGTAAAGACTCTCAAATAGGTATAGTTCACAGAAAGGCTGTAAATCTACACGGGAAGGCAGAATTAGTCTGTGGAAGTTTTTCAAGAAATTTCAAAAACACTTTGGCAACAGGCAAAGAGTTAAAAATAGATGAGAAAAGATTGTATAAAAATTATGAAGAAATGGCTGAGGAGGAAGCTAAAAGGCCCGATAAAATAGATTTTGTATCCATTGTCACACCCAACAGTTCACATTATGAAGTGGCAAAAAAATTTTTAGAATCTGGAATAAATGTGATGTGTGAAAAGCCGTTAACCATAACTCTAAAAGAAGCTGAAGAGCTAAAACAGTTAGCAAGAAAAAACAACCTACTTTTTGCGGTTGCTTACACCTTTACAGGTTATTCAATGTTAAGATACGCAAGAGAGTTAATTAAAAGAGGGGAAATAGGTGAGGTTAGGTTTATCAATGGTCGATACCTAAGTGAGTGGATGGCAAAGGTGCCGTTTGCCGGTAAAAATTCTCGCCACGAGTGGAGATCGGATCCAAAAGTTTCGGGTGTGTCTAATTGCGTTGCTGATATAGGGGTACACGTGGAAAGCGTAGTTTCTTTCCTAACAGGTTTGAAGATAAAGTCCTTAAATGCCAGAATGGACAAGTTTGTTGAGCCAGATAGGCTAGACGATAATGCATCTATACTAATAAATTATGATAATGGGGCAGAAGGCATATACTGGACATCTCAAATTGCTATGGGCCACGAAAATACTTTGGATATTGGTATATATGGAACAAAAGGATCTATAGAATGGTCACAAGAACACGCAAATTACTTGAAGATTTCAAAAGTTAACCATCCTTTTATAACTTTATCGAGGGGAAGCGAAAGCGTTGATGATTTTATTAAAACTGATTATGTGACTCCTGGTGGGCATCAGGAAGGTTACGTTGAAGCCTTTGCAAGGGTATACGATAAGTTTATTAGCGCAATTACAAAAAAGAAAAAAGGAGAACTTTTAGAACAAAGAGACTTAGATTTCCCCACTGTAGAAGACGGAGTAGAGGGAATGCGATTTATAGAAAAATGTGTAGAAAGTACAAAAAGAGGTGCTAGTTGGGTAGAATTTTAAGATTATTTTGTTTCGAATTTTTGAAAAAAGTAATAACTGGTTTATATTTTATTAAATTACTAATCTATAAAAAATGGTATAATCAATCAGGTATATTATTAGTGAATTTTTTAACTTTTATTCCTCATAAAACCTAATTATACGAGGAGGAAAATGAATGGAAGAACTTCTTGAAAGCAAATTAAAAGACATTGAAACTTATCTTAATTCACTCGATTTGACGGACAAAACCGAAGAAGAAAGAAGGAGCTTGCTTATTGAAGTTTTGCATAAAGTTCAAGAAAATCTAGGATATATCCCAAATGAAGTGCAAAAATTAGTGGCAAAAAAACTGAAAATTCCTTCTTCTCAAGTTTATGGTGTTGTGACTTTCTACAATTTTTTCTCCACAAAACCTAAAGGTAAGTATCCTATAAGTGTATGCTTAGGAACAGCTTGTTACGTGGGAGGAGCGAACGAAATCTTAGACGAATTCAAAAAGATTTTAAATGTTGAAGAAGAAGAAGTAACCGAGGACGGATTATTTTCTATTCATCCGGTTAGGTGTTTAGGTGCTTGTGGTTTGGCACCTGTCGTAAAAATAGGGGAAAAAGTATATGGGAGACTTAAAATAAACGATGTAAGAAGAATAATTAGAGATTATAGAGCCAAAGAGAAAAATAGTTGATAGGAGGTTTTTCTATGCCTAAATTAAATAGTTTAGAGCAATTAGAATCGCTGATAAATGAACTCAAAGAAAAAGAAAATAAGAATAAAATTGTATTAAAAGTTGCTTTAGGTACCTGTGGAATCTCAGCTGGAGCTGATGAGACGTACGATGAGCTTCTAAAAGAGATAGAGGAAGAAAAAATAGAAAATATTGAAGTTATTAAAACAGGATGTTTAGGATATTGCTATGCCGAGCCAACAGTAGAAGTTAACGAACCAGGTAAAGAGCCAGTATTGTATGGCAACGTTACGAAATCGAAAGTAAAAGATCTTGTAAAAACACATTTTGTAGAAGGAAAAATCGCAGAAGCATTGTTGATAGAAGAAACCCACAAAAAAGCAATTTGAGGGAGGTAAAACGATGCCGGAACAAGTAAGAATCGTTTTAAGAAACGCTGGAAATATCGACCCCGAAAACATAGAAGATTATTTAAAAAATAACGGTTATTTAGCCCTAGCAAAAGCGCTTAACTCAAAAAGAGAAGAGGTAATTCAAACGGTTTTAGATTCAAATTTGAGAGGCAGAGGCGGTGGTGGGTTTCCAACCGGTTTGAAATGGAAATTCGCTATGCAAGCTAAAGGAGACGAAAAATACGTAATATGTAATGCTGATGAAGGCGATCCAGGGGCATTTATGGATAGATCAGTGCTAGAGGGTGATCCTCATTCTGTGTTAGAAGGTATGGCTATCGCTGGATACGCAATTGGTGCCCAAAAAGGGATTATTTACATAAGAGCAGAATATCCATTGGCTGTTGCTAGGTTAAAAGTTGCTATTTCACAAGCTAAAGATTATGGATTGCTGGGAGAAAATATTTTAGGCAGTAATTTTTCTTTTGATATAGAGATCAGACTGGGAGCCGGGGCTTTTGTCTGTGGTGAAGAGACCGCTTTGATCCATTCGATAGAAGGTCTTCGTGGTGAACCAACCAACAAACCGCCTTTTCCTGCCAATAGTGGTTTATGGAAAAAACCAACCGTGATAAACAACGTTGAAACACTTGCAAATATAGCACCTATAATACTCAATGGAGCCGACTGGTTCAAACAATTCGGAACAGAAAATTCTCCAGGTACGAAAGTATTTGCGCTTGCAGGAGACGTTAAAAAGGTTGGTCTCGTTGAAGTTCCAATGGGAACCACATTGAGAGAGATAATCTTCGATATAGGTGGAGGGATCAAGGGGGATAAAAAGTTCAAAGCTGTTCAAACTGGAGGCCTTCGGGAGGATGTATTCCCGCTGAATACTTAGATACCCCCATAGATTACGATAGTCTTCAAGCACTAGGCTCGATGATGGGTTCTGGTGGAATGATTGTCATGGATGAAGATACTTGTATGGTGGATGTTGCGAAATTCTATCTTCAATTTACCGTCGATGAATCCTGCGGTAAGTGCACTACATGCCGTGTGGGAAACGTTAGACTTTTAGAGATACTGGAAAAAATAACTTCTGGGAATGCCCAATTGGAAGATCTCGATCATATGTTAACTTTGGCTAATGTCGTAAAGAACGGTTCTTTATGTGGTTTAGGACAAACTGCCCCAAATCCGATACTCTCTACTTATAGGTATTTTGAGGATGAATATAAAGAACATATATTGGACAGAAACTGTCGAGCTGGCGTATGTAAGAATTTAATAAGGTACGAAATAATTCCAGAAAATTGTACAGGTTGTACCGCCTGTGCAAGGGTATGTCCTACTGAAGCGATACAAGGTGAATTGAGAAAACCTCATACAATAGATCAAGAAAAGTGTATAAAATGTGGGTCTTGTTACACAACATGCAGGTTTAACGCTATAAAAATAGTATAAATAAAATATAAAACTCCTTCATTTTAATGAGTACGGAGCGGGTTGAAGGGGCGCTA
The DNA here is from genome assembly GCF_016772115.1 of Petrotoga sp. 8T1HF07.NaAc.6.1. Classification (NCBI taxonomy): domain Bacteria; kingdom Thermotogati; phylum Thermotogota; class Thermotogae; order Petrotogales; family Petrotogaceae; genus Petrotoga; species Petrotoga sp. 8T1HF07.NaAc.6.1. The sequence goes on along the minus strand of NZ_AUPG01000008.1, from coordinate 33,318 downwards.
AATTAGGTTTTCAAGAGGGAAAAAATTTTTGGTTAGGAGGGAAAAATTCTAAATGCCAAAAGTATATATAAATGACGGTGAATTTTTAGCTTCTGAAAAAGATACCGTTTTAACGGCTGTTCAAAAATTTGGCGGTTACATACCAACACTTTGTTATATGAACTTAAAGGATATAAATATAGAAAATAAGCCTTCTTCATGTAGAGTATGTATGGTTGAAATAGAAGGTAGAAGAACTTTAGCCCCGGCTTGTACAACGCCGGTATTTGAAGGAATGAGAATAAAGACACATTCCAGGATGGCGGTAGAAGCTCGAAGAACCGCTGTTCAGTTATTGTTATCAGATCATCCACAAGATTGTCTAAAATGTCCGAAAAATGGTGAGTGTGAACTACAAAAAATCGCCTCTGAACTAAACATTGTGAACAATCCTTATTTTGGCAAAACATCTAATTACGATCTTGATATATCTGCTGCAATAATTAGGGATCCGAACAAATGTATTATGTGTAGAAGATGCGAAACCATGTGTAACGAATTTCAAACCGTTGGGGTTCTTTCGGCTATAGACAGAGGTTTTGGTGCTGTCGTTAAGCCTTCTTTTGATATGCCTTTAGAAGAAACTGCCTGTACCTTCTGCGGTCAATGCGTGGCAGTCTGTCCTACGGGGGCTCTAGTTGAAAGATCTTACATAGACGAAGTATGGAAAGAGTTGGAAAATGAAGAGAAGCACGTTGTAGTTCAAACCGCTCCTGCGGTGAGGGTCGCTTTAGCGGAAGAATTTGGTTACGAGCCTGGAACTATCTCTACCGGGAAGTTGGTTGGAGCTTTAAAACTAATGGGTTTTGATAAGGTTTTCGATACCAATTTTGGAGCAGATTTAACCATAATGGAGGAAGCTACAGAGTTCAAAGAAAGGTTAGAAAATGGTGGTTTTTTACCTATGTTGACTTCTTGTTGTCCAGGATGGGTTAAATTCATCGAACATCAATTCCCTGACTTGCTTGAGATGCCTTCTTCTGCGAAGTCTCCTCAACAGATGTTTGGAGCGATTGCAAAGAGTTATTATGCACAAAAAAATGATATTGATCCCAAAAAGATAACCGTTGTATCCATAATGCCCTGTCTAGCCAAAAAGTACGAAGCAGCTAGAGAAGAAATAAATGCATCACCTGAATACAGGGATGTTGATTATGTATTGACCACCAGAGAACTGGCGAAAATGATCAAAGAAGCAGGAATTAATTTCAAAGCTGTCCCAGAAAGGGAGTACGATAGTTCTTTAGGAGAATCTACCGGTGCTGCAGCCATCTTTGGAAGAACGGGAGGAGTTGCAGAGGCAGCTTTAAGAACCGCTTATGAATGGATAACCGGGAATGAACTTAAAGAAGTAGAATTTGAGCAACTTCATGGATATGAGTCTATAAGAGTTGCAGAAGTTGAAATTAATGGGAAAAAATTAAGAGTTGGAGTTGCTTATGGCTTAGGTAACGCACGAAAACTCTTGGAAGACGTTCAATCGGGAAAAATAGACTTACATTTAATCGAAATTATGGCTTGTCCAGGAGGTTGTGTTGGAGGCGGTGGTCAACCGTACCATCATGGTGATTTCAACGTGATTAAAAAGAGAATCGAGGCATTAAATGTCGTTGACAAATCAAAGATAATTCGAAAGTCCCATGAAAATCCATCAATTGTTAGACTATACAACGAGTATTTGGAAAAGCCAGGAAGTGAAAAATCACATCAATTGTTGCATACGCATTATGTGCAAAGAGAATGGCTTTAAAAAACTAAAGGCGGAGAAAATCCGCCTTTAGCTTGAATTAAAACCACACTTTAAAGGTTTTTATTTCGTAAGGGGTTATGTTAAATACGATTTTATTATCTTTAAATGCAATTTCTTTTTCCTCTTCTTCAATTAAATTACATTCAATGGCTTTTCTTATACTTCTAAAAAGTTCAATTTCCACTTTCTCTTTTCTGCTGCCTTTATCTTCGAAAAGTCTAATTAGTATAGAGTCATCATCTTCCGCTTTTTTTATGGTTTCAATTACCACATCAAAATCGTTGACCTTGATAAAAGAGAAATTGTCAGGGAGGTTTCCTTCTTCGTTTTTTCTTATCTTTTTAACTATTACAGAATAATTCAATTTGTAGGCTTCTTGTATTACTTGTGAATCTCTCCATGTTCCAGCGTGTGGTAGAAGAGAATAAATGAATGTGTGATCCGTTCTATCAGCCGTTTCATCGGGTTCGATTGGGGATCTTAGAAGAGTGAGTCTCATAACGTTTTCTTTTATATCGTACCCATGTTTACAATCATTTAGTATGGAAACTCCATAGTTTGCTTCTGAAAGATCTGCCCATTTTTGTGCTGGGACTTCAAATTTTGCTATATCCCAACTTGTGTTGTTGGTTGTACTTCTTTCTATGTTTCCAAATTGTATGTTGTAGGTGGCTTTCGTGCTTCTTATATTAACAGGAAAAGCTGTTTTTAATAAAACTTGTTTCTCTTTCCAGTCAACATGTGTATCAAAATCGATTCTTCTTATGTGGTTGTACACAATGACTCTTTGTTCGATAGTTGAGTCATAAAACCTCCATGAGAATTTTAAAACACCTTTTAAAGGAGTCTCTTCCTCTACTTTTACTTCGATTAAATCAGTAACCTCTTTCATCTTTTCGTTGAAATAAGGAGAAATATCCCATGCGTCAAAAAAGTAAGGTTTATCTTCGAAGGTTTGTAGCACGTTTCCCAATTTCCCCTCTTCCAGTACTTCCCTTTTATTTTCTTTATCGTATAATCTTTTAAGCTGCCCTTTTTCATTGAATTCGATTATATAGTATCTGTTTTCAATGTAATCTTCTTTTACGATCATTTTTTCATCAATTTGCTTCTGCTCCAAATTGGATATTTTAATACTTTTATAGCCAAAAGGGGGGATTCCTCTAACCAAAGTTTTTTTACCGTTTTCTAACTCTAAAATCTCGTCTCTTTCAAAAGGGGTGGTATTGAATAATACCAAACTGTCTTCTTCACTTTTTATTTCCTTTGAAATCATAGAAATAGCTCTTTCGATCTCTTTGTTAGCTATCCCCTTTATCTTTTCAAAATCTCTTCTTGCATCTTCATAAACCTCTCTTATTGAGGAACCTGGTAAAATATCGTGGAATTGATTTAATAATAAAAGTTCCCATCCTTCATTTAGAGAATTTTTAGGATATTCGAAATCTTCTAATAATTTCAAAGACATAGAATTTAATAACTCTGCGTTATGGTACAATACTTCTGATTTTCTGTTTTCCCTTTTCACAAAAGCTTGTGAAGTATACGTACCTCGATGTAATTCGAAGTACAGCTCATCATCCCAAACTGGGACATTTTTATCTCTTATTCTTTCTTCCAATTTCGCAAAATAGTCTTCTACTCTTCCCATCTCCACTTGTGGTAAACCTGGGATTTCTTTTATTGCTTGATAATTTTCTAACATTTCATATGTTGGGCCTCCGCCCCCATCTCCCCAACCGAAGACAAGAAGTAATTCGTCGTTTATATCTTTTTGTTTGTAGTTATCCCATATCCCTTTTATCGTGAAAGGTCCCACCATGCCGTTGTAGGTATAAAAATAATTGTTCTTATCTGGAGTCGTAATAAAATGGGAAAGGATTTTTGTCCCATCGATGCCTTTCCACCAAAAAGTATCGTAAGGGAATTTGTTGATCTCATTCCAGCTTATTTTGGTTGTAGCGAAGTACTTCATTCCACTTTTCTTTATTATCTGAGGAAGGGCGTATGTGTAACCAAATGCATCTGGCAACCATACAACATTAGAATCAACCCCTAACTCTTCTTTTAAGAACCTTTTTCCAAATAGTATCTGTCTTATCAAAAACTCACCTGGAGAAATATTGGAATCAGATTCTATCCACATACCACCAGTTGCTTCCCATCTGCCTTCTATTATTTTTTCCTTTACTTTTTCATACAACTCAGGGTAATCGTTTTTTAAGAACTTATACAATGCCGGAGAAGAGTGCATAAATATATATTCTGGATACTCTTTCATTAGGTTGAGAACCGTCGAAAAGGTTCTTTGTGCTTTTTCTCTTGTGTGTAAAACAGTCCAAAGCCATGCCATATCTATATGAGAATGGCCTGTCAAAATAACTTTTGGAGAATCCATTTTAAAATTTCTTAATTTTTTCAATTCTTCTTGCAAAAAATTATAACTGTCTTTTATTGATTCATAATATTCTTTGGATCGAGGTTTTGTAAAATTTATTCTTTTGTAAGACTCGTTTAAAATATTGAGCAATTTTACTCTCACAATATCATTTTCGTTGAGTTGATCGATTGTGTCAAGAATATTCTTTGCTAGGAAATAATACTTTTGTGAATATTTTTCTATTTTGTAAAGTTCCAAACCTGAAAACGTATAATTTAATTCCCCTCTCAAGCCAGTCCATGACCTTAAGTATATCCTCAATACATTTTCTTGTACAATCTTTGGCGATATTATAGCCTCTTTATGGTATTTGTCTATTCCTTGAACGAATTGACCATTTACAAAGAGTAAAGACTCTGGATAGTCAGGAATAACGTCTAAATCACCAACTTTTTCCAAAGAAACCCTCAAAAAAAGCCTTTCTTCACCAATATTCTCAGGCAGCTCGATATTTTTTCTAAACCAAAATACCTTATCGTACCCTCCCCACTTTTCCTCTTTTTCTATCTTTTTCCAGTTTATTGAATTGTTGAATTCAGGCTTGAATCTTCTTTCTTTGTCTTCAAAGTATTCCATTTGCGGGATTTGGAGAATACTAAGTGTTTGTGATTTTTTAACTTCTCTTAATCCGTTCTCTAACTTTTTCTTGGTTATGTCTTCTAACATGTTTTATTTCGACCTCCTAGATAGCAATCCAATTAATGATAACACAACTTAATAGATAAGATAGTAAAAAACAAGAAAAGAACTTTGGAAATATTTAGTTTTAATAAAACTTTATATTTCCTTATATTTCACAAATAAAAATAAAGTACTATTGAAATACAAGAAGATGCTGAGTAAAGTCTTTAAATAGTTTCAAAAATTTATTGGAGGTGAGTTTTGTGAAAAGGACGGTTATGTTTTTATTTATGGTTTCTTTGTTAAGCGTTTTGTCTTTCCCTGTAACCATAGAGTTTTGGCATGCAATGAGTGGAGACAGGATAGCTTTGATTGAAGATATTGTGAGTGATTTTGAAGAAGCTTATCCGGATATAAAAGTAAATGCGCAATATTCAGGAAGTTATCCTGAGACGTTGAATAAGCTTATTGCAGGGGTACAATCCGGGAATGCACCTCACATAGTACAGATTTACGAAATAGGTACAAGATTGATGATAGACAGCGGTGTCATAGTTCCTGTCCAAGATTTACTTGATCAAGATGATTCTTATGATGTAGGGGTTTTGTTGGAACCGATATTAAATTATTACAAAGTTGATGGGAAGTTGTACTCCATGCCTTTCAATTCATCTACCGCTTTGTTGTATTACAACAAAACGCTCTTTGAAGAAGCAGGCTTAGATCCAAATAGACCTCCTCAAACTTACGAAGAACTACTGGAATACTCCAGAATTTTAACAAAGAAAGACTCAAGAGGAAATACAGTGCAATACGGATTAACTTGGCCTACCCATTCATGGATAATTGAACAACTTATGGCTGCCGCTGATGCGCCACTTGTTAACAACGATAACGGAAGAACCGCTAGAGCGACAGAGGCTGTTTTTAATAGTGAAGCAGGTTTAAAAATATTTGAACTGTTTGACCAATTGAACAAAGAAGGTTTAATTCTTAATACAGCTAGGGAAGATTGGAATGCTGCCGGACAAAATTTCGTTTCAGGCAGAGCAGCTATGAATTTCTTTTCTACATCTGATGTAAAGGTTTTTCAAGAAGGGTTAGAAAGTAACGGCTACGAGTTAGGTACAGCCTTTTTACCTGTTCCAGATATAAGTGTCAGTGGAGGACCAGTTATTGGAGGAGCAAGTTTATGGTTGATAGATGGCCATACAGACGAAGAAACCAAAGCTGCCTGGGAATTTTTGAAGTTTGTCAATCGTGAAGATCAACAGATAAGATGGCACCAAGGTACCGGATATTTCCCAGTTAGAAAAGATGCCATTCAAAGGCTGCACTATGAAGAGTTCTATGCTGAGAACCCAAATTACTTCACTTCCTTATTGCAACTATTGCTAGCTAAAAGAGATTTCAACTCCGCTGGAGCAGTTATTGGAGTGTTCCCTGAAACACGAGAGACTATAGAAATAGCGTATGAAAGAATGGTTGATGGACAAATGACACCTGAAGAGGCACTGAGCTGGGCTGAAAGTAGAGTAACAGAATTAATCCAAGAATATAACGAATTCTATCAATAATCTATCAAATGAATCTCTAAGATAAGTCTATACTTGCAAATGTTATTAATCCAAGGAAGAATTTTCTTCCTTGGTTTTTTGGGAGGAAATAAAATATGAAGTGGGGAAAATATACACCTTATCTTTTGCTTGCACCGACACTAATAATTATTGCCCTTTTTATATATTGGCCTGCAATTAACTCCTTTCTAATGAGTTTTTACAAAATATCACCATTTGGCGATAAGAGAATATTTGCAGGTTTAGATAACTACATTAAGCTTTTTGAGAATGAGGCATATTGGGATGCATTAAAGATCACAATCATATATATAGTTACAACGGTAATAATAGTCATTATTTTAGGCTACCTGATCGCACAATTATTAGATAATAAGGTCTTTGGGATGAAAATTTATAGAACTTTAATTTTTGTTCCTTATGTTATTTCCTTTACTATTGGAGGTGCGCTGTGGACCTTTATGTTGAATCCGGTTGCAGGGCATGTGAATTATATTCTGTCAAGAATCACAGGAGAAAGTATTAATTGGTTAAATCAAGTGCCATATGCGTTAATTTCAGTTATAGTTGCCAGTGTTTGGAAGATGCTGCCTTTTTCAATTATTTTCTACCTTGCAGGGTTACAGTCCATATCGGAATCAATAATAGAGAGTTCTCTTATTGATGGAGCGAACGTATGGCAAAGGATGTGGAAAATAAAATTTCCTATACTTTCTCCCATTACATTTTACTTAGTTATTATGAACATCACCAATGGAATGTTTGAGTCGTTTGGGATCATTGACATTATGACAAGAGGTGGACCCTTAGGAAGCACAACAACCTTAATTTACAAACTATATCAAGACGCATTCTTTTTCCAAAAAACAAGTTTAGCAGCTGCTGAGAGTGTTATCTTATTTATTATTATGTCAATTATCACCTTTCTTTATTTTAGATTTGGTGAGAAAAGGGTTCATTATCAATGAAGGGAGTCAAGCAATAATGAGGAAATCGACCAGAGAAAAAGTTAATTATGTTTTTGTAGAGCTAGGTTTAATAATTGTATCTTTTTTCATGTTTTTACCTTTCATACTTGCAATTTCCATGAGTTTTATGGAACCAACGGAGGTTTTCTCTTATCCACCTAAGTTTTTTCCTTCAAGTATCAATTTTAAAAATTACATTACAGCTATACAACTTGTTCCAATGGGCAGAATGTTGTTCAATTCTTTGCTTGTTGCTTCATTTACAACATTAGGAAAGTTAATAACAGGAACATTGGCTGCTTATGCTTTTTCTTCTTTTCAATTTAAAGGAAAGAACATATTGTTTTCCACACTATTTGTAACTTTATTTTTGCCAGCAGAAACGGTTATGATTTTACCTTTGTTTATGCTGATGTCAAATCTGGGTTGGGTTAACACCTACTGGGCGTTGATAATACCTTTTACCGCTTCAGCAACCAATACATTCCTATTTAGGCAACATTTTATGACGATTCCTCGCTCTTTAGAGGATGCAGCAAAAATAGATGGTGCTTCAGCTATGCAATATTTTTTCAAGGTGCTTGTACCTTTGTCTGGGCCAATAATCGCTGGGGCGGCTATTATTAATTTTGTTTATGCATGGAATATGTATCTTTGGCCTTTGATAGTTACCATGCAAGATGACATGAGGACGGTACAGGTTGGCGTAAAGATGATGATCTCAGGAGAGTCCAGTAACAATTGGGGAGTGATAATGGCAGGGACACTGTTAGTTGCTTTACCTACCCTTATAATATTTTTTCTACTTCAAGATTTGTTTGTAAAAAGTTTGGTAAATAGTGGGCTTAAAGAATGAAGTAGGTTTTAACAAAATTAAATAATTATTTAACCAACAAAACCCCAAATGGGGTTTTTTTGATTTGCTTTCTTGTTAAGATCATTTTATGGTAAAATTTTAAAAGAATTAAAGGAATTGAAGGATTTTATAAAAAGGTGATTTTGTCCATGAAAAAATCCATATTGTATTTACTTTTTATTGTTTTTATGTCTACTACACTGTTCCCTTGGAGTGGGCATGAGGCGATGACTTATTATATAATTCAAGATTTACCGAATATTGATAAAAAGGTTTTTATTACAGAATATTCATACGAGGAAGAAAGGCAATACAATTTAGAATATCTTAGTTTAACCGAATTGGATTTTTAAAGGTTTTCGAAGGCGACAAATCATTTCTCTACTTTGTAGAATTATCCAAACAAGCTTTTGAAAAAAATGACGAATATTGGGGTTATAGATTTTTAGCTCGTGCGCTTCATTATATCGAAGATCTTTCACAACCTTATCACAATGCCCCCGGTTCATTTTTTGAAATCATAGGAGCAGCTTTTAACAAGGACATATCAAGGAAACTTAACAATGCACACTATTTTATGGACGATTATTTAGTATATCTTTTGTATTATTCTGATAATTCCGCGAAAGAAGTTATTTTGGGGGCAAAACCTGCCTTTTTTGATAATTACGAAGACTACGTTCAAGAAATGACGGGCTATTCTCTTAGTAAGTTTTCTATGATTCATTCAGAGATCAAATCTCAGTTTGGGGAAAGTTTAAATGATTATGTAACTATTGAACAAATTAGAAAGATGGATGAAGAAGGAAAATTGTCAAAACTTAAGGAAGAAACGTTGAGTGTATTGTCTTATTCTTCTTCCATAATAAAAGGATTTTTAATCGATTTTCTTGAATCAGTTGGTCAAATATAGTAAATTGGTTAGATATTAAAATGAAAAAGGAGATCTACCCTTGTGGAACAAGATAAAATACTGTTCATAGTTAATCCGGTAGCAGGTGGGGGTAAAGCCCTAAAAGTATGGACAAAAAATATCTATCCTATTTTGGAAAATAAAAAGATATCCTTTGATTATTTATTTACCCAGAAGCCTTACGATGGTTTTAATTTGGCAATGGAAGGGATCAAAAAAGGGTATAAAAAATTAGTTTCTGTTGGTGGAGATGGAACGGTAAACGAAATAGTTAACGCAATAATGTCGCAGGATATTATCGATCCAATCGAAATATCAGTTGGTTCTATAGGTTCTGGCTCTGGTAACGATTGGGGAAAAAGCGTCGGTATACCTGCTAATTATGAAGAGGCGGTAAGCAATTTACGTAAAGACAATTTCATATTACAAGATGTTGGTAAGGTTAGTTATATTCAAACAGGTGTTGAAAAAACAAGATATTTTGTGAATGTTGCAGGGATGGGTTTTGATGCAGAAGTCACCTATAAGGCTAATAAAAGTAAAAAAAAGATTGTTTGGCAAGCTTTCTTATTCTTTAAATTTATTAAGCACTTTAATTTCCTTCAAGGATCCTTATGTTGAAATCAAAATTGATGGAGAAAAGGTGTATGCAAATCAAGCTTTAACCTTGAATGTTGGGATTTGTAGATACAGTGGGGGAGGAATGATGTTTACACCGAAGGCAAAATACGATGATGGACTTTTCGATGTAACCGTCATTGATAAGATATCTGTTGGTACAATTTTAGCAAATCTAAGGAAAATATATGATGGCTCATTTATAAACCATGAAGCTGTAAAAACCTTTAGAGGAAAATCGGTAGAAATTACATCCAAAGAAAAGCTGTATTTAGAAACGGATGGTGAATCTTTGGGCCATTCTCCTTTGTATTTTGAAACTCTCCCTCAAAGACTTAAGGTTTTAAGTGGGCTATCAATAGAACATTAATGGATCTGCCTGTTGCTAATAAATATGAAAGTAAAAGAAAAAAATTTAATCAATTAATAATATAAACAGGAGCAACAAGTGCTCCTGCTTTTTGAAAAATTATTCCTGGCTTACCAATTTTGGGGGATAACCTATTTCATCCAGTAAGTTTTCTATTTTTTCTGGTTCTTGCAATGTTTCAACTTCTACTTTTTTGTTTTCTAAATCAACGTTGAAATTTTGCACAATACCTGAAGATTTTAATTGCCTTTCAATATTCATCTTGCAATGTTCACAAGACATATCTGGAACATCAAATACATATTTCATTGTTTAACCTCCTATAGTTTTTTTGTGATTCTGCTTGAATTGTAAATCACGTTTATGGAACTAAATAACATAGCGACCTCTGCTATTGCTGGGTGAAGGATGCCGATCATTGCCAAAGGTATCGCGATAATGTTGTAGAAGAAAGCCCAGAATAAGTTTTGTTTGATTTTTTTAAAGGTTATTTCTGATATATTTATGGCATCTATAACTTTTGAAATTTCGCCTTGACTTATTATTACATCCGCAGATTCTATTGCCAAATCTGTTCCGTTACCTATTGCAATACCCATATCAGATGATTTTAATGCTGCGGCATCGTTTATTCCATCGCCTATCATGCCTACCTTTTTCCCTTCTATCTGATATTTTCTGACTATTTCTACTTTATTTTGGGGTGATATATTTGCAAATACCTTATCAATTCCAACCTTTTTAGCAACGGCTCTGGCGGTGTTTTCGTTGTCGCCTGTTACCATTATGGGTTCCATTCCCATTTCTTTTAATTGTTTTATAGCTTCTACTGCATCACTTTTAATCTCGTCTGCGATTCTTATGTAGCCAACAATTTTTTCATTTTTACTTACCTCTATTACCGTCTCTGCGTTTTCCATAAATGCTTGATATGGTTTTGGATCACGTGGTTTACCTATATAGTATTCATTGTTTTTGTATGTCCCAACGATTCCTTTGCCTGTTATTTCCTCTATTTCTTCAATTTCAACGTTCTGATTTTTAATATGCTCATGTGCGTATTCGACTATGGCTTTAGCCAATGGGTGAGTAGAATTTTTCTCTATTTCTGAAATGATCAAAAATGTTTCATCATCTAAATTGTGTTCAATAACTGAAGGTTGCCCTTTAGTTAAGGTTCCAGTTTTGTCCATGAGAATTGTGTCTATATCTTTAGCCGTTTGGATGGCTTCTCCATTTTTTATTATCAATCCTTTTTTGGCAGATACAGAACTGGCAGCCACAAGAGCCATAGGTGTTGCTAAGCCAAGTGCACATGGGCACGCTATAACAAGTGTGGCAACAAACGAGAAAATTGCCGTAGATAGCGGACCAGCATCTGTAAGAACCCAAGGAATGACTTTTGAAGCGTTAATCAAAAAAGGTTGGAATGTTTCATATTGGAAAAACCAAATCATACCACTTAAGACAGCTAACGAAAAAACCGTCGGGATAAAATACAAAGTTATTCTGTCAGCCAGAGCTTGAATAGGTACTTTAGAGGATGAAGCTTCTTCTACAAGTTTGATCATTTGATTTAGGAATGTGTCTTCTCCGACTTTTTCTACTTTTATTTTTAAGAGACCTGATTCAACTATCGTTCCACTTACTACGGGATCCTTCTCGCTTTTTAATAGGGGTAATGGTTCACCGCTTATCATAGACTCGTTTATGGAAGCTTGCCCTTCTACGATAGTACCATCTAAAGGTATTTTTTCACCTTGTCTCACCAGTATTAAATCACCTATTTTGACGGTCTCTATGGGTAATTCAACCACTCCGTCATCAGTAATAACATTAGCTTTGTCGACTTTCATGGATAGAAGGAGTTTTATTTCTCTTGAAGCACTATGTTTCATCCTTGCTTCGATGTATCTACCCACCAGATTCAGTGTAATTAGCATAGATGCGATAGTACCAAAAGAAAGAATATTCAATCCTACAATTGCTAAAATTGTTGTTGCCCAAGCGGAGATAGCTCCAAGAGAAACTAATGTATCCATATTTGTGTGAAGATGAGATAAAGCGATCCAGGCACTTTTTAAAGTTTTTCTACCTGGAATGAAAATTGTGGCTGCGCCACCGATTAACTCAATCAATAGCATAAAAGGAACATGTACCCCGCTCATACTTAAAATCATAACAACCATAAGAGGTATAGTAATGGCTAATGAAATATACATATCTTTGCGTGATTCTTTGAATCTTTTTTCTATCAGATCCTCGGTGGGCATTTCCTCAGAGACCTTGTATCCAACATCTGCTACAGCCTTTTTGATTTCGTTCATCGGTATTGCTTCTTGTGATATTACTATAGCTTTTTCTGTGGCTAAATTGACTGAGACATATTTTACCCCATCTAATTTTTTAAGCGCCCGTTCTACGTTTTTTACACATGTAGCACAAGTCATCCCTTGAACGCTAAAAGATACTTTATTATTTTCGGCAAATTTTTCTTGAGAATTTGTAGATTCTATCGGTTTTTCTTTGACTTCACTCATATAGTACACCACCTTTTCTAAGTTTTTTTGAGATAATCAAAAACCTCTTCAAGTTCTTCTAATTTTACATTGATTTCTTCGGGATCTTTAGAAGACGTTGCGTCTTTCACGCATGTTTCTATATGTTTTTTCAATATTTCAGAGTGTGCATTTTTTAAAAGAGAAATTGTGGCTAACAGTTGCTTAGATATATCAATACAGTATCTTTCTTCTTCAATCATTTTTATAGCTGCATCAATCTGTCCACGCGCTGTTTTAAGTTTTCTAAGAGCCTTTTCATGTTTCATAAAATCGCCTCCTTTTATCCATCCCACCAGGGAGGATAAAAAAATTATAAACTATTTTTGTTACGATCAAATTAATATGGATTGTCAAAACAGTAAACCTAGTTACTTACTCACGAGTTAGTAACTTGCGAGTAAGTAACTCTGAAGTTAGTCATATAATCCCACAAAATTGATTTTTTGGTAAAAAGCCTAAGTATTGTTTTGTAAAATAAAAAAGGCGCCTTATGCAGACGCCTTGTATATTTTCCAACAATCCAATGTTTTATCTAAAAATTAACTAAATCATTTGTTCATATAGTATTCCATTAGTATTTCTGCAACTTCGGCTCTTGTGAACTCTTTTGGTGGTTTTTCTCCTTTTGAAAGCATTTCCCTTACCTTTGTCCCACTGAGGAATACATGGTCTTCTTTTCCGTGTGGACATGTTTTTGCTGTAGCCATGCTTTCACATTTGGTGCAATAAAATGCATGTTCAAATTTTAGTGGTACTATCCCTATCTCTTCGGGTTTAAACTGGTCAAATATCTCTTGAGCTTCGTAAGTTCCGTAGTAATCTCCAACACCTGCATGGTCTCTTCCTACAATAAAATGTGTGCATCCATAGTTCTTTCTACATATAGCATGAAAGATCGCTTCTTTTGGTCCAGCGTATCTCATGTTAACAGGAAATACCCCTAAAAATACCCTTTCTTTTGGGTAGTACTTGTCCAGTATAACTTCGTAGGATTTCATCCTCACATCAGAAGGAATGTCTTCATCTTTTGTTTTTCCCACCAACGGGTTTAAGAACAAACCATCGACGATTTCAAGCGCTGTTTTTTGTAAATACTCGTGTGCCCTGTGTATGGGATTTCTCGTTTGAAAGGCTACTATCGTTTTCCAACCTTTTTCAGAGAATATCTTTCTTGTATCTTTTGGGTCGAATCTGAACTCTTGAAAGTTTTCGTGCTCTATCCTGTTGAGTAAGGTAATCTCCCCACCTAATGCTATTTCTCCTTGCTCGTATAAAAACTTCACCCCAGGATGGGTTTCGTCTTGGGTTTTGTAAACCTTCAACGCCTCTTCTTCTTTTCTTCTTTCAAACTTTTCTTGAAGATGTAGTATAGCATACTCTTTTGAATCTTCTTGGTTCTTTATCAATACATCTTCTCCCACTTTTAATTCGTCCGCAATCTCTTTTTTTACCGATAGAATTATTGGAATAGACCATACCGTTCCGTTAGATAATCTCATGCTGTTTAAAACAGAATCGTAATCTTCTTTTGTCATAAACCCTTCTAAAGGCTGAATAAACCAGTTGCAATGTTTTCTAACTCAGATAGATCAAAATAAGTTACACTTATACTTTTTAACTCTTTCGACCTTTTTAACCATTCTTTTTTTTCTTCTTCAGTAGCTATTTTGTTGACCAATTTTCCACCGTGTGGCTCAATCATTTTTTTAGACCTCCATAGGTTTTATTCATAAAACTGTTTTAGCGCCCTTTCACCCCGCTCCCCACCCTTAAGGATAAAAGGTACTTTAATTTTTGCACAAGGCTGCAATCAGATAATATTGTTGTTTTTTAAATATTCAATGACTTTTTCAACCGATTCTTCTATGCTTTCTACATCGGTGTTCAAAATTAACTCAGGATTCTCAGGCTCTTCGTAAGGAGCTGAAACCCCTGTGAAATTTTTTATTTCTCCCTTTATTGCCTTTTCGTACATACCTTTGGGTCTCTGTTTTTTAATTCATCAAGTGGGCATTTTACGTATATCTCTATGAATTCCCCGTCTTTTACTAGCTCTCTTACCCTCTGCCTATCTTTTTTGTATGGGGAAATGAAGGCTGTCATTGTAATTATCCCAAGATCTGAGAATAACTTTGCAACTTCTCCTATCCTTCTAATATTTTCCTCCCTATCTTCTGGGAGAATCCTAAATCACCATTTAAACCGTGTCTAATGTTGTCTCCATCCAAAACATACGACAACTTTCCCATTTTCAACAATCTTTCTTCCAAATCATGTGCTATAGTCGATTTTCCAGATCCAGATAACCCCGTAAACCAAAGGATTACTCCCTTTTGTCCTAAAAGTTTTTCTCTGTCTTCTTTTTTTACCTTTCCAGCATGCCATACTACATTTTCACTCTTTTTTCTCTCCACTTTTATACCTCCCAAAAGCCTTATCCATAATATAAATCTTAACAAAAGTACTCTGCCAAGAAGATTATACTCTAATCAGAGGGCTCAGTCAAGTTAAGGTATTAGAACATATGCGGGGATTAGGTTAAAAAGGAAAGCAAAAGTGACTGTAGATAAAAAAATAAGGGCGAGTATATTCGCCCTTTTGTAGTTATTGTACGCTTTCAGCTAGAGATTGCTTAGCAATATTCACGTATTCGTTGAATCCATCTGGATCGTTTACGGCAAGTTCAGAAAGCATTTTTCTGTTTATGTCAACATTAGCCAATTTTAAACCATGAATTAACTCATTATACTTCAATCCTTGTGCTCTTGCAGCGGCGTTGATTCTTGTTATCCAAAGATTTCTGTAGTCTCTTTTTTTGTTTTTTCTACCTGCATAAGAATATTTTCCAGATTTGTAGTATTGTTGTTTTGCCAATGAATAACGTCTACCTACTGCTCCCGAGTAGCCTTTTGCCGCTTTTATATATTTTTTCTTTTTTTTGTGAGAAGTAACAGATCTTTTAATTCTCATCTCCTATACACTCCTTTAACTTAAATTAAGTTTGATTTCAAATCATCATTTTAGACCAAGTGATTTTTCAACTTTATCTACTATTTCCTTCGGTACTTCTACCTCTTTTTTTAGCCTTCTCATATGACTGCTATTTTTGAAACCCGTATTATGTCCTACGTTACTTCTATGTCGAAGAATTTTTCCGTTTTTTGTGACCTTGAACCTTTTTTTCGCAGAACCTTTTGTCTTTAATTTAGGCATCTTGATTCCTCCCAATTTTTAGAGTATATGTAGATTACTTATTTTTTCTCCTCATTGATTGGCTCTAAAATAATATCCATATCTTTACCCAATAATTTTGCCCCTCTGGAAACTTTTGCTATATCCGACGTTTGAGATACCACTTTGTCAAGTATTTCCTTACCTTTTTCTTTAAAAAGTATATCTCTACCTAAGAACATAATTACTGCTCTTACTTTATAGCCATCTTCTAAAAATTCCCTTATCTTTTTCAATTTGGTGTTGAAATCATGATCATCGATTCTGAGTCTAAATTTCATCTCTTTAAGAACTTGTTTTTTTTGCTTTTTCTTAGCTAATTTTTCCTTTTTCTCTTTTTCGTAGATATATTTACCATAATCCATCATTCTGGCAACTGGAGGTTTAGCTTCAGGGGCTACTAAAACCAAGTCTACTCCTGATTGTTCGGCTAATTTTAACGCTTCTTTTGTCGGCATCTCTCCGAGTTTGTTCCCCTCTTGATCTATTACCAGAACTTTTCTAGCTTTGATCTCATTATTTTTAGCGACTTTATCGCTTATACACAATCACCTTCCTTATTTAACATATAAAAAATGGGTGACGGATCGTCACCCATTTCTTCTTAAACACAAATAACTCTCTTTTCCTAATCAAAGAGTCATTTTTTTCAACATGCGTACCCCTGACGGTTTTTGATTATTCCCCGGGGTGGGAAGTTAACTGCGGGCGACTTCCTCTTTACCTTTTATATATTATTAAATTCTGGTGGGCCATGCGGGTTTCGAACCCACGACCTACTGATTAAGAGTCAGTCGCTCTACCAGCTGAGCTAATGGCCCTATACCACTTTTTAATTATACCTTAACTCAATTTGTTTGTCAAGAAGCGACTTGATCTGATTCCTTACTTGACGTAGATGAAGAAGATTTTGATTTGGATTTTCTTGAGTCGGTAATATAGAAACCTTCACCTTTGAAAGAAATACCAACATTACCAATTATCTTTTCAGCTTTTGAACCACATAGTTCACATTTAACTTCAGGTGTTTCATTCATAGAATGCAAAATAGTGAACTCATAACCACAATTTTTGCACTTGTATCTATATAGAGGCAATTTTATCTTTCCCCCTTTTGTATTTTTTGATAAAAAATCACAAATAACCAAAAAGTAGCCTATCAAATTTATGTGAAATTTAATATGTTATATATGTTAATAGTTTTTTTATTTGTCAATTTGGCCCGTTTCCATGTACCATAGATAAAGATCTAATTTTCCTAAAGGTTCTTCAACCATCTTTGATAAGACTCTGAGTTCTTTTTCAAGCTCGGTGTACTTTTTCTCCGTCCAAGAAGGTTTGGGGACTTCTTTCACGAGATTATAATTCTTCATGATTTTCAATATATGCTTATCTAATATAGCGATGTCTTCTTTTCCAACGTTTCTTAAAAAATGGCTGGCTTCTTTCCAGCCAATACCTTTTATATTTTCAACTAAAAACCTTCTGCTTTGTGAAATATCTTTTTGAAGTAAGTTTTTCAAACTTCCAATTATCCATCTATTTTCGACTATATATTTTGATCTGGTGTTTGGGAACCTATGTCCAACTTCTCTTAATTTTAATATTAATTGCTCTTCGTTATATTGAGCGAATCCCTCTTTTGTGATTAATTTTTGCGCTTTTATGCCACCCTTTGCCCTCCAATTTGCCGTTAATACACAAAAAGATAACTCACTGAATAAGTCCAATTCATCGCCATTTTTTCCAATATCCCTAAACTCTTCAAACCTTCTTTCAACTTCATCCTTAATTGTAAGTTTCACATCTTCTATTTTATTGACCAAAATATCTAAAGAATTTGTTATGTTAGAATGGATCATCTTATTCCTCCAAAATTGTGTCAATTATTAGCTTTTTTTCTGTTGGATCTTACAATTAAGTAGAAACCTAAGATCATATAAATTATAAGAGAAATAAAGATTCCAAAAAACTCTGGCTGGCTTAGCTGTTCCCATCCATTTAGCAAAGAATTATTTCCGATGGTAATAGATGTGTGTTTTTCCAATAAATAGATGGTGTAAAAAGATAATATAAAACTACCAAATATCACAGAGATGATCGAAATAATAGACTGATAATTCTTTGAAAAGATGATGGCAATAATCACGCCTAAGATAGCAAAAATTATCCAAGGAATGTAAGAAATGGAAAAAGGTAGATTATTCATCCACTCTCCATTGGAAGAAATTATAAAAGTTCCTATTGAGTAACCAACTAGTCCGCCCAAAAGGAAACCACCAACCACAAAGGCTACATTAACTAAATGATAAAATACAAATCCAAAGATCAAACTGAATATCAAATAAATAAAAAAGCTGTAATCACCAAACGTTAGAACAAAATTATTAATTAAGGGGACTTTGAGCAGATAAGGTATCACTATGGAATAGGATGCATATACACCCAAAAGAAAAATAGTAACTTTGAAAGAAATCTTTGAAAAGAGTAAAAGTATTAGGGATAAAGGCAACAAAATATAGACTGAATTAACTAACAATAAATAAAGATTTGTGAAAGCTTCGGTATTGATAAAATCTGGAGTTACCATATCAATTTCACCCCTTTTATAATTAAATTAGTATTTTTAAAATCTTAAACCAACTAATTGTATCACATATTTTTGATTGGCAAAATCAATTTTATGGTATAATTTTAAAAAGGTTTTAACTCTCTTGAACGAAGTGAAGAGTGATAAAGATTTCTAGGGTACAAAAAAATTAAAAGTTAGAAGGAGGAATTAAATTGGGAAGTTTAAGAATCGAGGTTGATGAAGAATTTATAAACGGTTTAATAGACAAAGTTATCGAAGAAAATACCCAAGTGCAAGGCCTAAAAAATTTGAATGTAAAGCTGAGGGAAGATGGAATAAGTTTTCAAATGGAGGTCAATTTTTTGGGGAAAGATTCAAAAGTGGAATCTTTGATTAAGATTTTAGAAAAACCAGAAGATTTAGAAAACGGAAAGTTGCGCTTGTCCTTGAGTGGTGATGAAGGTGTCAGAAAGATTTTAGAAGGTGTATTTTATATACTTTCAGAATTCAGCGAAGCGGTTTCTTCCAAAGATTATGAGATTTTGATAGATTTTAATAAAGTAAAAATAAATCCTTTTGTTGATACCATGTTAAAATCTTTAAAAATTTCTAGATTCATTCTGCAAGACGGAAAGTTTGAATTACTTCTTGAATTCAAAAAATAGGCGGTGAGTAATGAAAGAAATATTGATAGAAATAGATGAAGAGGCAGCCAAAGAATTTTTGATAAAAATTTTAGAAAACAGTAAATTTCACTTTCTGAAAAGAATATTTGATCACGTATCAAATATAGAGTTCAGTGATAACGAAATTAGATTCAAGGTGTTGATGTTTAAATACTATTTAAAATTAAAGACATATCCAAAAGCGTTAACAGGAAGATATGAGTTTTTTCATAATCTCCCCACAAAAATGATTAAGGAAGAAGAACTTCCAAAATTTGTTAAATTAAACGACAAGACCATTATTATCAACATCCCCGAGAACCCTATTAGCAAAAATGTAAGTATAGAGAAACTTGAGATAGAAAGTGGGAAAGTAAAGCTCATTTTAGGTTTGAATTAAGAAAGGAGCATTAACTCATGGAAATAAATACCGAATTAATAAAGAAGTTAAAAAAACTGTCTAATATAGAACTTAGTCCAAGTGAAGAAGAAAGGATAAAGAAAGATCTAAACGCTTTACTAGAGTATCAAAAAATATTAGACAAAATAGACGTTGACGGGGTTGAAGAAATGATCTCCCCAGTCGAATTCTCGACTTCCATTTTAAGAAAAGACGAAGTAGAAAGCTTTGAAAGCAGAAAAAAAATAATAAACAACTTTCCAGAAAATAAAGATGGTTTTCTCGCAGTTCCTGGTATACATGTTAACGAGGAAGAATAATTTGAATACAAAAGGAAAAGTCTACGAAGACAAAGCCGTTGCGTACTTTTTGAATAGGGATTATCAAATAATTGCAAGGAATTTTTCCTACAGACATGGTGAAATAGACATAATAGCTTTAAAAAACAAAATACTGCATCTTGTAGAAGTAAAAGGTGGGAAAGAAACTTTTGGTGACCCTGCCTTCAGGGTAAATTCTAAAAAATTAAAAAAAATAATGAAAGTTGGTAATTATTTCATAGCTACTCATCAACACCTAGAATTTGATGAAGTTCAAATTGATGTAATTTCTATCACCAACGATGGATTAATAAATTATTACCCAGCTCAAAGGCTATAAAAAAGTGCCCCTGGAAGGAGTCGAACCTTCATTTGCGGATTAGGAATCCACCGTTCTATCCGTTGAACTACAGGGGCTTACTAAAGACAAAAACTATTATAGCAGAAAATTCGACAGCTGTCAATTGATGAAGGATACTAAGGGTTGTAATTACTTGAAAGGAACAATAGCAAGTTTTAAAGTTGGTAGAAACAGTAAAATACTATATTGGGGGTTAAAAGCATGAAAAAACTTTTGGTTCTTATGTTAGCAGTTATCATGGTAGTGAACATGTTTGGATTAAAGGTTATAATGGTGACGGATGCAGGGGGACTAGGGGATAAATCTTTCAACGATGGTACCTGGGCTGGTGTCCAAATGGCTGTCGAACAACTTCCAGGTATTGAAGCAGAAATCCTCATATCAAAAGAACAGACTGATTACGTTCCGAATCTTACAAATGCTGCCCAGAATGGAGATGTAGTAATAGGGGTAGGATTTATGATGGCAGATGTTTTATTCAATTTCGCCATGCAGTATCCTGATACATTTTTCATAGGAATAGATATAGAACCATCTCCTAATCAGGTAATTCCTTCTAATTTAGCTCTTTATACTTTTAAAGAAGAAGAAGGTGGATTTTTACTTGGATATTTGGCGGCTTCCATGACAAAAACCAATGAAGTGGGTTTTATTGGCGGGTTAGAAATTCCTCCTGTTAAAAGGTACGAAATTGGGTATCGTGCAGGCGTTGAAGCCTTTAATCAAATTAAAGGGGAAAACGTAACGGTAATTACAGGTTACGTTGGTAGTTTTACGGATTCCTCCAAAACTAAACAAATTGCTCTTTCTCATTACAATCATGGAGCGGATATTGTCTTCACAGGGGTAACTACCGCAGCTGTTATAGACGCTGCCAAAGAAGTGGGTTCATCATTTTATGGCCTACCTGATAATGCCCCTTTAAATCAAATTATCGACAAATACTTTGAAAAAGGACGAGGATATTTCGTAATCGGATACGATATGGACCAAGATTATATGGCTCCAGGATATGTTTTAACTAGTTCAAGAAAAAAGGTTGATGTTGCTGCATTCGAAGGGATCAGGTCTGCATTGTACGATAGAAATTTCAATTCCGGTCATCACGTTCTAGGAATAGAAGAAGAAGGTATGGGTATCTCCCTCATGAAATATACGAAAGGAATGGTCCCAAATGAAGTCGTTGCAGAATTAGTCTTTTTGGAAAAATTGGTGAAAGACGGAGAAGTTAATATTCCCAAAAATGAGGCAGAATTAGGCTCTTTTGATGTTAGTAATATAAATTTTCCATTTTAATAAACTCATATAGATGGGGCTGGGAGCGAAGCAAAGGGGCGCTATATATATTCTTTTGAAATTTCAAAAGTCATTAAAATTGCTCTAGAAGGAGGACAATAATATGGATAACGAAAATATCATAACCCTGTTTGACAATGGGAAACACAAATTCGTTTTTTTAGGATCGGAAAGAAAAAGCGTTGAAGGTATTCCGACTAATCAGTATCTAATTGTTCACAATGACGAAGGTGTATTACTCGATCCAGGAGGAGTACATGTATTTCCACGCGTTCTTGCAAGCGTCGTTGAATTTCTTGACCTGGGTAAGATCAAACATGTGTTCTATTCCCATCAAGATCCCGACGTATCATCGGGAATAACTTTGTGGGACAGTATATTGGAAACTAAGTTTTATATATCTAAATTATGGGAGCGATTTTTACCTCACTTTGGAGTTTTTGAAAAATCCAGGATGGTTTTGATAGAAGATTCTGGAGGAAAGATAAAATTTAAAGATGGGGCTGAATTACAAATAATTCCCGCACATTTCTTACATTCAACGGGAAATTTCAACCTCTACGATCCGATTTCTAAAATACTTTTTTCAGGGGATATAGGTGTATCTGTTTTCCCTGAAGGGAAAGATAAGGTTTTTGTGGAAAATTTCTCAGAACATATAAAATACATAGAAGGATTTCACAAGAGGTATATGGCGTCGAACAAAGTCTGCAAAAAATGGGTTGACACAGTTAAAAAGTTGGATGTTGAACAGATGGTGCCACAGCATGGGGCAATATATAAAAAGCCTGAATTTAAAGAATTTTTAAATTGGTTTGAATCTTTAGAATGTGGAATAGATTTAATAGATACCATCTATAGGGTTGGGGCAAAATGAGTGAAAAGGAGAATTATACTGATACCATAAAAGGATTAGCAAAAAGTGTGTACCATGAAAATCTTCTCGTTTCTTTCATCGAAAAACTCCAGGAAGTATTGGGAGAGAGGTTTGAGAGAGTTAACGATTCAACTAATATAGTTGGAGAAACCCTTGTTGAACTCATAGAAAGTATAGAGAGCACTTCAAATGTAATTGAAAAAACAGTAGAAAATGGAGAAGAAGAGAAAAAAAGGATTTCTGCTAATAATGAAGAAATCATCTCCAAATTAAAGAAATTTGGGAAGGATTTTGATGAAGTAGGAAAAGATGTAGAAAAATCACTAGAAAGTGTATCGCATTTGATGGATAATTTTCAAGAAATAGAAGAACTCACAAATGTTATAAAAAACGTTGCCAAACAAACTAACATACTTTCGATAAACGCTTCGATAGAAGCCGCAAGAGCAAAAGAAGCCGGCAGAGGATTTGCAGTAGTAGCCGAAGAAATTAAAAAATTATCGTCAGAAACTAACATCGCATCAAATAAAATTTCTGAAAGAATCGTTAACCTATCAAATCAGGTACTAGAAGTCAAAGGAATAATAAACAACTTAGAAGCAATATTTTCAACCATAACCGATTCTATTGAAGCAGCTCTTGTTACGTTAAATGGAAATTTAGCCTTCATGGATGAATTAACTCAAAATTTGGTTTCGGGAAAAGAAGAACTTAAAGAAAACACCAACAACTTGCTCGCCTCAAAAGAAAATATAGAAGAACTTGTGAACAATATACATACATTAGGAAAAGTCTTAGAAACTGTATTGCAAATGCAAAATAAATTGAAAGAAATTGAAATTTAAAAAGCAAGCTAATCTTCTAAAAGAGGGAAATGTGTTATGCTGATTACCGTGATCGGTGGAGGAGCTGCTGGATTAATGGCTGCAACAGTTGCAGCATGGAACGGCGCAAAAGTAAGAATAATTGAAAGAAAAGGCAAATTAGCTAAAAAACTCTTGGCAAGCAGTAACGGGAGAGGGAACTTCTCAAATTTGGACATGAATGAAACCCATTACTACAGCAACAATTTGCCTTTTGTAAAAAAAGTACTTGATATTTTTGGTGTCGTGCAAACACTTAGTGTTTTTGAAGAATTAGGGATAATGATAAAAGAAAAGGATTCCAAACTTTTCCCCTACACAGAAAAATCAAAAGATATCGTTACTAATTTCATATATGAATTAGAAAAGCACAATGTGGAAGTTGTACTTAACTTCCAAGTTTTTTAGCCAAGATAGGGTTTGAAGATTTGCAAGCACCTGTTAGCAGTTTGAATGATAAAGATATAGAAATGCTAGCCGATAACTTAAAAGAGTGGAACTTCGAAGTTGTAGGTACAACAAATTGGAAGGATTCTCAGATTTCTTTAGGGGGAATTAATACAACTGAAATAGACCCTTATACTTTAGAGTCTACAATTATACCTGATTTATTTTTTGCAGGTGAGGTTATGGATGTAGCTGGAGAAAGCGGCGGATACAATTTGCAATGGGCATGGTCTAGTGGATACTTAGCAGGAAGTTCCGCTTCTTCTGAATAAAAAGTAGCATGGAGGGGAGTCAATCCAATGGAGATTGGTTTAGTACACTACAGAGTAGGAGAAACAGACGGTGTTTCCTTAGAAATGGTTAAATGGAAGCAAGTTCTCAGAAATATGCATTTAAAAACGTATTTAATCGCCGGAGATATGGGAACATCACCCGGATTTAAAATCCCATACATCGCATATACGGACAAAAGAAGTAACATACTCAAACAAAAATCTTTTGTAAATTTAGACGAGTGGGACGAGAATTATTTTAAAAAAGAGATGAATAGATACATAGAAGATATTTACAATCAACTGTATGAAATGATGGATTTGGATGTAATGATTGTGAATAACATCTTTTCATTAGCCCATAATCCTGCAGCAGCTGTGGCTATATACAGGTTTTGTAAAGACAACGGTATTAAAATGATAGGTCACCACCATGATTTTTATTGGGAAAGAGATTTTTACAAAAATCCGACCAACGATTACATCAAAGAGATCTTGGAAGAATATTTTCCTCCAAAAGATATAACTCACGTTGTCATAAATTCGTTAGCACAAGAAGAGTTAAAAAATAAAAAAGGGTTGGATAGTATCGTCATACCTAACGTATTTGATTTTAATCAAAAGCGGTGGGAAATAGACGATTACAACATAAAGATATACGACAAACTAAGCATCTCTCAAAACGATCTAATATTTTTACAAGCAACTAGAATCGTCAGAAGGAAAGCTATTGAATTGGCAATCGACACAGTAGCAGAAGTAAAAAAGGATTTAAAAAAGTATATTGGAAAAACAACTTTTAACGGTAAAAAGATAACGCAAGACACTAATGTATTTTTGGTTTTACCTGGTTTATCGGAAGAATCCGATTATGTAGAAGTGTTGAAACAATACGCCTCACAAAAAGATGTAGAACTAAAATTAGCTTTTTCCATTTCCGATGACATCAGACACGAAGAGGAAGAAATTTTCTCTCTATGGGATTTTTATGCAATAGCTGATTTTATAACCTATCCAAGCATTTTAGAGGGGTTTGGTAATCAATTTTTGGAAGCGATATTCGCAAAAACACCTGTGTTGATGTTCGAATATCCTGTTTACAAAAAAGACATAGCTCCCTTAGGCTTTGAGGTTGTCAGTCTTGGTAGTAAAGCTGAATATGAAAGGGGTATGTACAGAGTCAACCAAAACGAAATTATTAAAGCAAAAGAAAAAATTTTTCAAATTCTATTCGATCCCCAAAGGGCTTCACAGATCGTCCAGAAGAATTTTGAACTTGGGAAAAAATATTTTTCCTATGAAACTTTGGAGAAAAAGTTAAAAAACTTGTTGGTGGAAAAAGTTGGGGTGCGGGGTGAAAGGGCGCTATAAAATTCTAAAGGCAAAATAAAAAAATAAATTCAGGGGGAAATAAATATGACTCTCAAATGGAAAATGGCAGTTTTAATCATCTTGGTATCCGTTGTACCTATGGCATTTTTTATCACATATTCATCATTGAATTATGGCAACATTTTAAGAGAAGACACTTCTCAATTAATCGAAGTTAACAATTCCCAAACAGCCAATTTTATTAATCAGTACATGAATGATCTCAAAAAAGTTACTTCTTCAATCGCTGCTGATCCCGATGTCATCAATTTGCTTGAGCAATCACAAGAAGAAAGAGATAGAATGTATCAAAAGCTGCAAAATTTCATTGAAGGATACCCTGAATTCATAGCTGTTTATGTGAGTTCAAAAAATGGAGAAATCTTTTTAAGACCACTAGAATCTGAAATAAAACTACCAAACGATTTTGATCCGAGAATAAGGCCATGGTACAAAGACGCTATTCAAAAGCCACAAGAAGTTATTGTATCAGATCCTTACGTAGATGTTGTAACGGGTGATACCTTAGTTGCCCTTTCAAAGGCGGTAAAAAACGTTAAAAATGAAATAGTCGGAGTGGTGGGGATAGATCTTTCTATGTCCAAGGTTTATGAAATTATTGGTAATGAGTTAGGAACTGGAGAAACGATTTATGTAATAAACCAAAAAGGTCAGATAATCTTTCATCCAGAAAGTGATACAATCGGTCAAGACATTTCACAAGAAGAATACTTTAAAAATTTAACTCAAAACAGTGGTTCCATGTATGTTCAAAATGGGTCGACATTCTTAGCGTATAATAAAATTAGTGATCCGAATTGGACCGTTATTACCCAAGTAGATACTAACAATTTATTCGGTGAAGTAAGATCTACCACGATGTTCACTCTTATACTCTTCATAATAATAGCCGTAGTTGCAGTAATAGTAGGTATTTTATTCGTTATTTACTACATTATAAAACCGATAAACAAACTGAAGACGTATCTTTCAGAGGTAGGAGAAGGCAATTTATCAACTTCCGTTGAAATAAACTCCAAGGACGAAATTGGGCAAATGGCAGGTTCACTAAATCAAGCAATAGGTGCCTGGAAGAACTCTATAAACTCAATAAGAGAAGACTCTTTGAAGATCGACAGTTCTGCTATGGAATTACTCAACATTTCTAAAAATAGTTCTCAATCGGCAGAAACCCTTTCGGAAAAGGCTGCTGAAATCAGTGAAAATGCTGAAGATACTTCCGCCTCTGTTGAAGAAGTTACCTCAGGAATTCAGGAAATATCTGCTGCCGCTCAAAATGTTTCTAAATCAGCTCAAGAGCTCAACACTGCTGCTTCAGAAACAGAAAACGCAGCTAACGAAGGACTTCAGTCTATAAAATCGATAGATAAAACGATAAAAGAGGCTGTAGATAAATCCAAAAAAACGCAGAATGTGGTAAAAGCCCTAATAGAAAGGTCTGAAAACATCGGCAAGATCGTTAACACGATAAATTCTATAACAGAGCAAACAAACCTTCTAGCCTTAAACGCTGCTATAGAGGCAGCAAGGGCAGGGGAAGCAGGGAAAGGATTCGCTGTTGTAGCAGATGAAATAAGAAGTTTGGCGGAAGATTCCAAAAATTCAACTTCACAAATCGAAAGAATGATTGAAGGTATTAAAAACAGTACCAACGTCGTAAATGACAGCACAAACGAAACCGTTGGAATAATCCAAAGTATCAACGATCAAATGAACGGTATAAACGACAAATTCCAACAAATTTTAAACATGGTAAAAAATTTAAACAGCGGAATAGACAACTTAACGGCAACCTCGCAAGAACAAAGCGCAAGCACAGAAGAAATGAGCTCAGCCATGGACAGAGTAGCACAAGCGGTAACTTCTATTAGCGAAAGTTTGAATGAAGTAACCAATTCGATTAACAACCAAAAAGAAGACTCAAAGAAAATCGAAAAGAACTCTCAAGAACTCTCTACTTTATCAGAAGAGCTCTCGGAACAGTTGAAAATATTCAGACTGTAGGAGAATTAATCTTGATTAAACTGTACTTAGGTTACTATTTAGAAGCACTCACCGACAACCAACTTGAAGTTTTAGACAAACTCAAATTTGAAACTTACGAAAGAGAAAACATCCTTAGATTCAGAAAAGAAGTGAAAGGCAAAAAGGAAATAGTAGAAGTACTAAAAATCTTAAAAACCTTTGAAATCGTTCCTGGTTACGCACTTCAAAAAGATGAGGATTTCTTTGATTTTGATGAAGAAACATCTAAAAAAAACGAAATAATCATCGAGGAACTGGGAGAAGGATTCCTGTTATTCCTTCTCTCAATTTTAGAAAAAGAAAAAGAAGCCATACAAAAAGACAGAGAAACCCTAAAAGGAATCATAGAATCTTTATCTTATGATTACATGGTCCAGATAAATATATGGAACAGATATGGTTATGCAAGGTTGTATATAAAGCAAGAGGATGAAGATATCGGTTTTTTAGACTTAATACACAAATGGTACAAAAGCGAACCAGAATACGATCAATTTTTCAAAGACCTAATGAAGGATAAAAGAATACTAAATTTATCACAGTATTTCTTAAAAAAAGAAGGATACATAAAATAACAAAATTGGTGGGTTACAATGTATGGTGCAGATATTGATTGATAAATTAAGGGGCGAAGGGGAGCTAAACTCATAAGAAGAGCTAAAAAAGTTATTGAAATAATTTTCAAAAAAACGCCCTAAATGGGCGTTTTTCAATTAAAAATTGTCGCAAATTTTATAAGCTCTCCTCGTCAAATGGAGGAACTTAATGAAATATAAAAACGCGTTGTATTTTCTTTGGGAAGAGGTCTCTCGTTTTAAAAAAGAGTTATTTATAAATTTCATACTAATTTTATCTTTTATACCACTAGTAGCCGTGACTCCATTTTTAATAGAAAACTTGATGCAAGAAATTACAACAATAAACGATGGGCAAGGGATGAAAAGTGCCCTAATTACAGCTTTACTGATTCTTGTTATTTATTCCCTCACACGTTTTATTTGGTTTTTAAGTGATTATCATGGAGACATTTTGAAACTATTAGTGAAAGGGAGCTTGCGTGAGAAATTATACCTAAAAGTTCTAAAATTACCAGCTTCGTACCATAAAAGGAAGCCATCAGGTGAATTGATGGCGCGATTCACCTCTGATATTGACATAGTTGGAGAAGAAGCGCTTTTTTTCACATCTGTTTTTCAGGCAATAGCTGAGTTTTCGGTAGGATGTTATGTCGCTTTTAAATTAAATACTTATTTAGCGATAATATTTGTTTGTTCCTTGCCCATATACTTATTATGCCAAAAGCAGTTCAAACCAAAGATGGAAAGTATGTCTTTGTTAGAACGAGAGGCAAACGATAATGTTGTAAAATCAATAGAAGAAGGGATAAATTCAGCAATTATCATAAGATTATTGGAAAAAACCGCCTATTTTTACCATCTTTTTCAAAACAAGATCCGCAACTGGCATAATTCTATGAAAAACAAAAGTTTTTATGAAAAACTATATAATAGTATAACTATGTATATTGAAGAAGGTTTACCTATTATTATTTTGTGTATAGGTGCAATTTTATCAATGAGGGGTTTAGTAGATATTCCAACGCTGATCGCCTTTTTCACATTCGTTGGAAGGCTATATGTCCCAGTATGGAACCTTGCTTTTCTCTTCACTACCACACCTGCTGCTTTTCCATCAATAGATAGAATTGAAACTTTACTAAACCAAGAAGAGGAAAAAGTACGTAAAGGAATACTCTTTCCAAAAGAATTTACAATTGATTTCCACGATGTTTTCTTTTCATATGAGGAAAATAATTATATATTAAAGAATATAAATTTAAAAATCAGCAAAGGTGAAAAGATAGCCATTGTTGGATCAACTGGAACAGGGAAAAGTACTTTACTTTTACTGTTAACTGAATTATATAAACCGCAAAGAGGAGAAATATTGTTAAATAAATTAAAATTTTCACAATATGATCTTTCAGATTTGAGAAGAAATATAAAATATGTAGAAAGTTCTCCTTTCATATTCAATGCAAGTATAGAAGAGAATATCTTATTAGGTGAAAAAGTTGAAAAAAGTATAATAAATAAGATTTTAGAAATCACACAACTAACAGAATTTTCAGAGTCTCTTAATAAAAACTGCTTGCTTTTATCCAGTGGGCAAAAGCAAAGAGTCAATTTAGCTCGAACATTATTACATCCCCCTAAGGTGCTGTTGTTGGATGAAGCTACTTCTGCAATGGATTCACGTACCGAAGAATTAATATTTGAAAGGCTGAAGGAAAAGGAAAAAGATATGGCGATAATATTGGTTTCTCATCGCCTTTCAACAATAATAAAAGCAGATAAAATATATTTTATGGCAAACGGTACTATAGTGGATTCCGGTTCACACATAGAATTATACCAAAAGAATGAAAGTTACAGAGAGTTATTTAAGAAACAGTATGTGAAAGATGCTCAGAATGACAGATAAAAACTTAAAAGGAATTATAGTTCATTCATCAGGCAATAATCTTATGAAAACTGGAGGGTCTAACCTATGGGACGTTTTGGTAAATCAATCAAACTTGACTCTACAATAATGAAATATTATTTTATTATTATGCTTTATGAGGGTATTGATAAATTATTTGGGACTGTCTATGTTGCTCATATGGGTATAAGGGGATTAACTTCATTTCAAATCGGACAGGTATTAGCGATTTCTTCAATAGCGTTAAGTGTATTTGACTATCCAACTGGAAACATTGCAGATAAATACGGTCGGAAAAGATCGTTAGTGTTAGGATTTTTTATATGGTCCATCGGTTTACTGGTATTTTTCCAAGCAGGTAATCTATTCACTTTTATCTTGAGTATTTTATTGTGGGCAGTCGGCGTATCGTTGATTAGTGGTACTCCAGGAGCTTGGTTTGTAGATGAAATTACTAAAGAGGGTCGATCGCATTTAAAAACGAAAGTGTTTCCGAATGCAAATGCAATTTCACTAATATTCGGTGCCATTGTGGCTTTATTATCCTCTCTTCTTGCAATTGGTCGTCCGGATTTTCCCTTATTGGTTGCTGGTATAATGGGACTTGGAACATCCATCATTCTTATTTTCATTTTAAATGAAAATTACGGAGATAGGGCAATTTCATTTAGGAAAGCCCTTGTTCGAAACACAATTGATATTTTTAAAAGTACCACGATGAGATTAATTTTGATTCGCTCTATGACAGGAAGAATCGCATTCCAGACCTTTGTAATGATATGGCAATTATATATGGTCAAAGAGCTTAAATTGTCTACCGCATACTTAGGTTTCACAATGGCCATTTTTCTTGTAGTTTTAGCAGTCGGAAATAGTTTAGCAGGCATACTTCTAAAGCGTTTTGAAGGTGTGAAAGTATCAATAATGGGGCAAAGTTTAATTGCAATAGGTTCTATTACTATTGCTTCTCACACTTCAATCGTTGCTTTCTACTTAGGAGCCAGTTTAATCGAATTGGGATTGGGCATAGATAAGAGTGCCAGTTCAGTTTGGGTTCATGATCTCATTCCAAGCGAGAGGAGAGCATCTTATATTTCAGCTATTTCTGCTGCTGGATCCCTGTTTGGATTCACTATTCCTTTGGTAAGTGGATATATTGCAGATCAGATAGGTTTTCGATACAATTGGTTGTTAGCCTTTATAGGAAGCATTATTACAATTACGCTATTAATCAAAATCGGTACTGCAATAAGAGCAGTGAAAGAAAGAATTCAGAATGTCGAGAAATCAAAATAGTTAGATTAATACTTGTTTTCATAAGATATTATCTGGAGGTTAAAAGGGATGAATCAAAATAAGTCAAACCAAGAAAAATCTATGAAAAAATTTATGATAATTTGGATAGGGCAGTTCGTCTCTATTTTAGGCTCTGGGTTGACAACTTTTGGGTTATCTGTCTGGGTTCTAGAAACAACTGGAAGTGCAATGACTTTTACTATGACTGTTTTAATGCGAGTTTTACCAGGGATAATTTTTGCACCGATCGCAGGAACATTCGCTGATAGGAGAAACAGGAAAAATATAATTATATTCACAGACGCATTTGACGCACTTTTAAAAATCTTTATGATCATACTGCTTGTATCAGGGCAAATGAAACTATGGATGATTTTTCCTATTAACTTCATATCTGCAATATTTGGGACGTTTCAAGGTCCTGCATTCACTGCCTCTATTCCAGAAATTGTTCCTAAGAAAAACCTTGGTAGGGCAAATGGAATGATGCAATTAATCCCATCCATTCAAAATATAATAGCACCTGTAGTAGCAGGAGCCCTATACCCTTTAATTGATTTATCAGGTTTATTAACAATCGATTTTATAACCTTTTTCGTAGCAATAGGAACGGTTGTATCACAAAAAATCCCACAGCCTGTTATCAAAGATAAAAGGGTAAATATGGGTAATATAATCAATGATTTTAAATATGCCCTTACATATTTAAAAGGGAAACAAGGTTTTTTCTCACTCATAGCAGTATTTGCCCTGTTAAACTTTATAGCTAATTTAAGTTTTGTACTTGTTGGACCAATAATAATGGGCAATTATAATTCAGTAATTTATGGGATGGTAAACTCCTTATCAGGAGTAGCATTAGTTTTAGGAGGGTTAGTTGCAAGTACTATACCAACTAGTAAAAATAGGGTAAAGGCGATATTTATCAGCCTCATACTATCAGGTATAGGTTTGTGTGTGATGGGTGTATCGCCTCTTTGGTATATAATTGGTGTGGGATTTTTCATATTTATGTTGCCTGTTCCATTCACAAATGCGACATTGGGTACGATAATGCAGGTCAAAATTGAAGGTAAAGTTTTGGGGAGAGTGGGTGCTGTGATAGATGGACTTTTGAAAATTATAACTCCAGTTGCAATTGTATTATCAGGTGTTTTGGCAGAAAAAGTATTCAATCCACTTCTTATCGATGGAGGTACATTATCGAATACTTGGATTGGCTCTTTAATAGGTGTTGGGAAAAACAGGGGGATAGGACTTATGTTCATTCTATCTGGTTTGATTTTAATTGTCGTTTGTGTTTTAATGCTATTTAATAAAGTAGTAATGAACCTAGAAGAAAATAATCCAGATGCAGTTTTAGATTAACAAAAAGTGAGCCCAATTTTTTACCGAAAATAGGGGTTAATGAATCTGGAGTGAAAGTTATATCTTAATTAATTGTCATTCAAATAAGGAATTGGTTTGAAGGTATTTATGTCTATGAGATAACCAATCTTTTTTACGGACATCTAATGTGAGTCTTTTCAATTAAAAATTATTGCAAATTTCCACAAACTCTTCTCTCTCTTCCCCTTCAAAAACATAAAAAGAAATAGCAGAAGGTTTCCTTTTCAACGTATACTTTTTCACGAATGGATCAATCTCTTTTGGTACTTTCGGTGTGAATTCTTTGGGGATATCCTTCAAATCATAGTACCTACCGTAATTCATTATGAACTTTTCTACTGTCTTTTTTTGTTTTGTATCAAGTCCAATGTAATTTTCAATGAACTCTTTTAAATTCTTTTTATTTAAGTCTTTCATGAATCTTTTTACAAGGATTTTCCTTGCTGAATAGTAAGGATGTTCTTTAAAAGTTATATCTTTGTTTGTGAATGTTTTTAGTCTTTGGTTGTTTGTAAGTAATGAATCAACATCTATCTTTGGAGTTTCTTCAAATATTGAGTTTATTAACTCTCTTGTGTAATAATCACATCTTTCTTTGATTAAACTTCCACTTTCTATCTCTTTAATCACCTTTTCTAATTTAACCTCTTGCTTATAATAATGAACAAGATACGAAGTAAAAAATTCAGAAAGTTGGTTTTCTACCCTTAACTGC
>NZ_AUPG01000003.1:0-179107 GCF_016772115.1 Petrotoga sp. 8T1HF07.NaAc.6.1 | reverse complement strand
GTTAGCCACAGAGTTAAAAGGATTAGTTGGAAGTTTTAAGATATAAAAAGATCTATTTTGATAAAAGGCAGACTTAATTAGTCTGCCTTTTATAATTGACAAATTAAATTCACTTAAAAACAAGTGCTATTTTTATGATATAATTTTATTGAAGATAAAAATACAAGGGGGTGTGTAAAATGAAGAAGAAATTTTTTATTTTCATTATCACATCTTTATTTATCAACTTGTTTGCTGTTCAAATAAATATCGCCGTTGAATCAATAGAAGATCAAATTCAATTACTAACCTCCCAAATAGAGAATTTTGAAAAACAAAATCCAGACATTGATGTTGAAATTTATTCGATTCCAAGTTACCCAGGTTCAACTTACAAATTTTACGGGACATTTGTAGTTACCAATGCGAAAGAACCTACGATCTTATCTCTTGATATGGAGTGGATAAATGAATTTTCACCTTTCCTGGTAAACTTAAATCAAGATTCTGAATATTTTGATGTAAACAATCTTGATCCACAAATATTAGAAATGGTAACAATTAACGGTGAATTAAAAGCAATTCCTTATTATGTTGAAACAGGTGTTTTATATTATCGAAAGGATTTATTGGAAAAATATGGATATGAAGTGCCGACAACTTGGAATGAATTGATTACAATTGCAAAGGATATTTCTCAAAAAGAAGGAATAGAAGGATTTGTCTGGCCTGGTGCTAGATACGAAGAATTAACGACTTTTTTTCTCGAAATTTTGTATTCTCATGGAGGCAAGATATTTGAAGGAGATCACTTAGTTCTAGAACAAGCAGAAAATAAAGAAAAGGCTTTACTTAGCCTAAACCTGTTAAATAACATTATATCTGAAGAAATTAGTCCAAAAGGTGTAACAACTTACAGAGAAGAAGAATGCAGAAACATATTTCAAAGTGGTGATGCCGTTTTCATGAGGAATTTGACCTATGCTTGGCATTTATTAAACAGCGAAGATTCAGCTGTTAATGGAAAGGTGGGGATCGCTCCTATTCCAAAAACTGAATTTACAA
Source organism: Petrotoga sp. 8T1HF07.NaAc.6.1 (assembly GCF_016772115.1). NCBI lineage: Bacteria > Thermotogati > Thermotogota > Thermotogae > Petrotogales > Petrotogaceae > Petrotoga > Petrotoga sp. 8T1HF07.NaAc.6.1. The sequence continues at coordinate 178,063 of NZ_AUPG01000003.1, read as the reverse complement.
ATCAACATGTATCTGTTCTTGAAGGAAAAGCATTGGCTATCAACCCAAACTCCTCTGATGAAGAAAGAGAAGCTGCAAAGAAATTTATAAAATACTTGACTTCTAATGAAAGTCAAACACAAAGATTAATACAATTAAACTTTTTACCAACTAATTTAGAAGTATTTAACGAACCAACTATCTCTGAAGTTGATCCCAATTTATTGAATTTTAGATCATCTTTAGAAAATTTAGTTTTAAAACAAAAATCTCCTATATACACAGAGATTTCTTTTGCTATACAAAATAATGTGTATGATGCCTTAACTGGAAGAATTTCAGTTGAAAGGGCTTTAAACAACATGATATCAGAAATAGAGTTTTTATTACGTTAAAGGATTCACTTAAAAAATTAATATCGGAGGTGTAATTTAGTGAACAGTGTAGATCGACAACAAGTTATAAAAGACTTAGTAGTTAAGACAGATTCAAAAATAGTATTACTCGTCATGGATGGATTGGGAGACCTGCCAAAAGATGGTAAAACTCCTCTTCAAGCGGCATACAAACCCCACATGGATGCTTTAGCGAAAGAAAGTGATTTAGGGCAAAGTGTACCTGTTCTACAAGGAGTCACTCCTGGCAGCGGTCCAGGGCATCTTTCCCTTTTTGGCTATGACTCATTAAAGTATGACATAGGAAGAGGTATATTGGAAGCCCTTGGATTAGGAATCAAAGTAGATAAAAAGGACGTTGTTGCAAGAGGTAATTTTGCAACAATAAAAGATGGAATAATAGTTGATAGAAGAGCTGGAAGACCATCCAGTGAAGAATCAAAAAAAATTGTAGAAATTCTCTCTGAAAATATTAAAAAAATAGACGATGTTGATATAACTTTCTACCCAGGGAAAGAACATAGACTTGTGGTTAAATTTACAGGAGAAGGTTTATTTGATGAAGTCACAGATGCTGACCCACAAAGAGAAGGGCTACCAATGGAATGGGCTAAGGCAACTAATCCCGATTCAGAAAAAATGGCTAATATTGTCAACAAATTGATAAAAGAGATAGGGGAAGTCTTGAAAGATCAACCAAAAATGAATTTTGCACTATTAAGAGGTTTTTCCAAGCATCCTCTATTGCCATCTTTTGAAGAGAATTATAAATTAAAAGCCGCCGCTATCGCTACCTATCCTATGTACAAAGGACTTGCAAAATTAGTAGGAATGGAAGTGTTAGAAGCAGGCCAAACAACAGAAGATGAGGTTGAAACATTGAAAAAAGTATGGAATGATTATGACTTCTTCTACTTTCATGTGAAAAAAACTGATTCCTATGGTGAAGACGGAAATTTTGAGGAAAAAGTGAAAGTTATCGAAAACACCGATAAAGCCGTGAAAGAAATTTTAAACCTGAAACCAGATGTTTTAATCATCACCGGAGACCATTCTACCCCTGCTTTACTAAAAGCACACAGCTGGCATCCTGTTCCTGTTTTGCTCTATTCAAAATATGTAAGAAAAGGATTGTCTGTTTCTTTTGATGAATATGAATGCGCAAAGGGAACCCTTGGAACGATATCAGCCTTGGATATTATGCCGTTAGCTTTGGCAAATGCTTTAAAACTAGAAAAGTACGGAGCTTAATCGAAGTGGGCCATATGGCCCACTTTTTAAATTATATTTGAAGTATTAAAAACAAACGATTTGTAACTGGTTAATTCGCAATCTTGAGAAAAAACCTTTACCATTAGATCTTGTGTTGATTCCAAGATTACTTTATCTTGAAAAATACTGATTGTTATCTTTGCTCCCTTCCAGTAGATTTTGAAAGATAGTTTCTCCCATTTTTCTGGTATCCAAGGGTTGAGATTCAAAACTCCATTCTCATCTACACTCAATCCCCCAAAACCATAGACAATGCTTTGCCATGAACCTCCAGTAGATGCAGCGTGTAAACCAAACTCCGTGTTTCCTTGATTATCTTCCAAATCAGTCATCACAGTTTTCATAAAATATTCATAGGCATTGTGATGATCTCCCACTTTCAAACCCATTATTGAATACATAGACGGACTCAAAGAAGATTTATGCATAGTCCTTTTCTCATAATAGTCATAATTCAATTTTTTCGTATTACTATCAAATTCATCTTCCAATAACAATAAAAGCATTATCACATCTGCCTGTTTCACAAGTTGAGTTTTATCTAATTTATTGATCTCTACACCTTTAGGCCACAGTGGCATTTTGTTTTTGTCCCACTCATTGATAATATAGTCCTTCAGTTTAAAATAGCCCTCAAATTGTTCTATAAGTTCTGTGTCGTCAAATTTTGGGATAAATATCTTTTCCGAAATTTCTTTCCAGTTCTTGAAATCTTTTTCTGATAAACCCAAATTATTACACAATCTGTCATATTTTATAAAATCTTTTTGTTTAAGTAAGTTAGAAATCTCATAAGCTTTTTTTAAATTCCACCTAGCTAGATAATTCGTATAGGCATTGTTATTTACGTGCTCATGAAACTCATCAGGACCTATAACATTATTGATTTCATATCTGTCTTTTTGCTCATTATACTCTAATCGAGATTCCCAAAATTTTGCGGTTTCAAAAAATATTTCTGCTCCATAATCAAACATGAAGTTCTCATCGTTAGTAGCTCGAAAATATTCCCAATAAGCAAAAGGAATATCTGCTGTAATATGTATTTCTTCATCACCGGTCCATATTCTCACTGGATTACCCAAATAATCTTTTCCCCACTTTGGAGTAGTTTCTAAACCATTATCTGTCGACTCCCATGGAAATTGGGCACCTTTGTATCCATTCAAAATGGCGTTTTCCCTGGCTCCGTTTAGTGTATTATATCTGTATAGTAGAAGCGATTTTGCTGTTTCCGGTTGAGAATATATAAAAAACGGAACCATAAATATTTCGGTATCCCAAAATATGTGCCCTTTATATCCTTCCCCGTGTAATCCTTTAGCGGCTATACTAACACTAGTATCATTTTTATTGGCACATGAGGTTAACTGAAAAACGTTGAATCTAATGCCTAACTGAGCTTTCTCATCACCTTTTATTTCTATATCAATATCATCCCAAATCTTTTCCCATTCTTCACAGTGTTTTTTTAACTCTTTTTCATAACCTTCAAAGGCAAATTCTACTAAAGCTTCTTCTGATACTTTTTCAACATCACTTATGTTATCTCTCGTTGTGTAAGTTACTCCGTATTTATATATAGTATAAACTTCATCTTTTTCAAGAAAAATCTCATAAAGTTCTTTTACTTTATCACCTAAAATTTTAAAAGAACGATTTCTTAAAAGGTTATTGTTATTTCTATAGCAACGCAACGTCGTTGCTTCGACTACGTCAATTGCTTTCTCTTTTGTAGAAGATTTTAGAAATATACCTGGCTCCAAATCTTTCATTTTTAGAACATTATAATGTTTTACCTCTTTATAAGGATCGTGAACAGAATTTGTAATTGATCCATCTATTGTGTTTTCGATTATAAGTTTTCCTGAAAAATTCTTCGGTACTATTTCATATTTAGTTGCCCATCTGTGGACATCATTCTTGCTGACAAATCTTTCGACGTTGATCGTTAATATTTCACCAGAAGTCAATTCAACTTCTAAGTTTGTTTTTAAAATTGCTTTTCTCATATCAAGAAATCTTTTGAAATTTCTAATTTTGTGATTATCTAAATTAATCCTTTTTCCATCGATATAGAATTTTATTGTTAAAGGGTCCGGATTATTCACGATCTCCTGTACTTCTGCTTCTGATTTGTCATATATACCAGCAATAAAGTTACCTTTCCAACCGTAACTTGAAAATTCATTGAACCCTCTAAGTCCTCGATAACCGTTTGCTAATGTGAAAATAGTCTCGTATTTTTTGTTTTCTTCTGGATTGTATTCATCTTGTACAATTTCCCAAAGGTTCAAAATTTGCTCCCTCCCATAAAACATATTTTTTAAATAGATTCAATTAACGTTAAATTAATGTTTTCAAAATTCTTAATTACTTTATCCGCACCTTTCAATACTTCTTCTTCTCCCACACCAATAACTTTCATTCCGGCTCTTTTCGCAGCTTGTATCCCTGCTACAGCATCTTCAAAAACGACACATTCTTCTGGTTTTAAACTTAAATAATTAGATGCTGTTAAAAAGATTTCCGGATTAGGTTTTGCATTACTTATCATTGTTCCATCTATAACCGCGTCGAAGACGTCTTCAAAATTTAATCGCTCTAAAATTAATTTTGTGTTTTTGCTTGCTGATGCAATTGCGATCTTAATACCTTTGCTTTTCAAAATTTTTATAAATTTCTCTACACCAGGAAGTAATTCACTTTTGTCCATCTTACTTATGTACTCAACGTACCAATTATTTTTCTTTTGTGCCAACTCTTCTTTTTCTTCTAGACTAAGATTTAAATTTCCCAAATCTAATATAATCTCCAAACTTTTCATCCTACTAACACCTTTTAACCTTTCGTTATCTTTTTCATTAAAAGGTATATTCAACTGGTCTGCAAGTTTCTTCCATGCCATATAATGATATTTTGCTGTATCGACTATTACTCCATCTAAATCGAAAATGCAGGCTTTTATCACAGATTAATCCTCCTTTGTATTTCTAAACTCAATACCTTCATCATCAAATTCTTGATCAATTAACCTTTAACTGCAGCAGCTCTACCTGTTTCAACAAACTGTTTTTGAAATGAAAGAAATATAATTATCATTGGAATTGTCATTATGATAGTTGCCGCCATCATGTACTGCCAGAAAGTATAATAAGATGTCTTAAAGAAATTTAATCCTAGGGTTAAGGTGTACATCTCTTTTTGAGAAGTAATTATTAAAGGCCATTGAAAATCATTCCAAGCACCTAAAAAAGTATATATAGCTAACGCCCCAACAGCAGGCCTAGCATTGGGTAACACTATTCTGAAAAAAGTTCCTCCAATCCCAGCCCCATCTATTCGTGCAGCTTCTTCCATCTCTTTTGGAAAATTCATAAAGAATTGCCTCATCAAAAATAGTCCAAAAATATTTGCCAATTTTGGAAACACCATCCCATAATACGTATTGACTAAATCCCAATTTACCATTAAAGTATATTGTGGTATCATGGTAACTTGAGCTGGAACCATCATGGTCCCTAAAAAAAGAGCAAACCACACTTCCTTTAAGGGAAATCTTAGTCTCGCAAAAGCATAACCTCCAAGGGTACCTATGAGAATGTTCCCAATGGTAATAAACCCTGCGTATAAAACTGTATTTAAAAACCATCTCGAATACAACGGAACTACTTCAAAAACCTTCGCATAGTTTTCAAATGTTAAAGGAGCACCAAAAGCCTTAGGTGGCCATTCAAAAACTCGTATCTTGGGTGGCCAACTCATTACATCGGTACCTTTAGTAATACCGTTTTCGTCAACATAATTCATAGGTACAAACGATACGAGTGCTGCCCATAAAAAGGGAAAAAGAGAAATTAAAGTGTAGACAATTAAAACAATATAAGATATTATCCTTGCAATTTTCCATTTTTTCTCTGTCATTGATTTCACCTCAATATTCTTCAGGGATGTATCTCCGTTGTAAAAACGTTATGAACATAATGATCGCAAAAAGTATCAATGCTAGTGATGAAGCATAACCCATATTTCCGTATTCAAAAGCATTTTTATATATGTAAAATGAGATCGTGATATTTCTCATATTTTCGATTAAAAAATAGATCTGATCAAACACTTGCATACAGCCAATAGTTCCCATGACTATAACAAACAATATCTGCGGTCTTAAAAGAGGTAGAGTAATCCTCCAAAATTTCTGTCCCCCAGAAGCACCATCTATCTCTGCAGCTTCATATAATGAATTGGGAATGTCTTGCAGTCCTGCTAAAAAGGTAATCATAAAATATCCCGCGGTAGACCATATGTTCATGAGCATTATTGAAAATAATGCGGTATTTGGGTTATTAAGCCAATCTATCGGTTGATATCCAAAATTGCCGAAAAGTCCAACAAGAATTCGATTTAAGACTCCTGGTTTAGAATAAATCAACCAAAAAATCATAGAGATAGCAGCAGATGATGTTATGGCTGGAAGAAAAAATACAACTTTGTAAAATTTAACACCCTTAACTTTTGAATTCGCTGCGACTGCTAACAAAACAGCTAAAAAAGTTTGTATAGGAACCACGATAATAGTATACAATAATGTATTAAAAAGAGATATTCTGACATAATCATCATTAAACATTCTCTGAAAATTTCCCAATCCGACAATTTGGGGTTTATATTTTTTAAATAGATCTTTTTCTTCTTTCATATAGGTTGTCATAAATTCAGAACTTGTCATAGTTGTATCTAATTTACCTTCGATAAAATCTTCCAAAAGTTTCTGACTATCAAAATATTTCAATATCGCTTCTTTTTGTTCCTCATTTAAATTAATGCCAACGTCGTATTGGATAAAAGTGAGTACGTCAAACCAGCTTTCTATTTCATCAACAGATTTCACATCTGTCTGAAACATACCTAGATGAAGCTCAATGGCTTCTTGTGGGTTAAGCGGTGCCTTGAATTTTTGTGTTTCTAAAGGATTAAAATTAGTAAAACTATAATAAAATATCATGATAATTGGATATATTACAAATAATAAGACTATAATTATAACAGGAGAAGCGAACAGATACCCAGATATTGCTTCTCTAGTTTTAGGTTTCACAAAATCACCTCTTTTCTTAAAAAATGATGAGGGGTTGCCCCTCATCATTTAATTAACTTTAATAAAAGCCTTGAAGACACCTAGTCTGATCTATTGAGTCACCCAAGAATTATAATTCTTTTCGATAGAATTTACAGCTTCTTCAATTGTAATTCTTCCTGCAAAAAGATCATTTAGTAAAGAGTTCAAATAATCGTTTGCTTTGGCAAATATCCCGGTAGGAGTAGGAACTCTCCATGGGTAACCAAATTCAACTGAATCATAGAATACTTTCTTCATAGGATCTGTATCTTCAGCGGCAACACTTTGCCTTGAACCAAGAACTCCTGCCTTTTCAACGAAAATTTCTTGTCCTTCAGTTACTAAGAATTTTAAAACCTCCCATGCTTCATCCTTATGTGGGGTTTGCCTATTCATACCCCAAGCAACGGTATATATCATAGTGGATTCCTCAACAAGACTTGGTATTTCAACTATACCTGTCTTTTCTTCAACATTTGGGAAAGATTCTCTTATATATCCCAAAGCCCAAGGACCTTCCATAACCATAGCAGTCATCTCTTTAGCAAACGCATCTCCGAGCCATCCTGCACCCAACGTGGAAGGTAAATAAGCTAAATCGTAGTTTGTAGCTAGTTCAGTATAAAACTTCATGGCAGCAACCGCTTCTTTTTCGGTTAAAGCAGTTGATAAATCTTCTTTCACCAAACTTCCACCAAAACTATGAATAAATGGAATCAATCTGTTAAAATCTGCTGCCAAAGACAAAGGTGCATCAAATCCTCTTTCTTTCAACAAGGCCGCTTTGTACAACAAATCAAACCATGTATCATCGTTAGTAGGATATGGAACACCATATTCATCAAAAATCTCTTCGTTGTAGAAAAGCGCAAGAGTTGAGAAATCTTTAGCTATTCCGTATATTCTGTTGTTAAACGTGAATGCATCTACCAAGTTAGGATAGAAGTCGTCGATATCAAAGTTATCTCTTTGTATGTATAGATCTAAAGGTTGCAAAACATTGGCTCTAGCAAGTTCTTCGAAAACATACACATCTACATAGAACAGATCAGGTCCTTGACCCCCAGATAACCTAGTCATAAGAGTTTGTTTATAATCTCCTGCAATGGGATCCCATCTGACTTGGATATCTTGATGCGAAGAGTTAAATTTCTGAACAATCTCGTTTATAGCTGATTCTTCAGCAGGGTTTCCAGGCCATCCAGTGATAGTAATAGTTACTGCGGAAAAAGATGAACCAACTAACAAAACCATTAGAACAAATAAAGCTAACTTTCTCATACAATACTACCTCCTTTAAAATGTTTTTATGGTACTAAATATGCTTCTGAATAAAACTCAATGTGCTTTGTCTCTTAATTAATTTTGAAGGAACAACCATAGAAATTGTATCTTTCCCATTTGCTATGTTATCTACTGCTTGCGCAGCACTGTATCCTATTTTTATAATGTTCTGGTCGATGGTACTTAAACCTACAAATTCGGAAAGGGGAATATTATCGTATCCAACTATTGGTACTTCTATATTCAACCCCCTCAAAAATTTCATAGCTGCATAAGCCATAATATCTGAGGCACAAAATATTCCATCATATTCAAATCCTTTTTTTAGAATAGATTTTAATATTTCGACTGTTTTTTCTTCATCAAAATCGCCGAATTCTACATCTACTTCAACGCCTAGGTCTTTTTGAGCACTTTTTACCCCGGCTAATCTTTGCTCTGAGACAGGGATTCCCATATTACCACTAATATAAAGAATCTTTTTACATTTTATCTGTTTTAAATGTTTGATAGCCATATAAGCTCCAGCTACGTTATCACTATCTATGTATACAAAATTGTTTTCATCATTTCTACCTATAACAACATATGGAAATTTTTCTTTATTTAAAAGATCAACCCTTTCATCATTTTTTCTGATGTCTAATAGAATAAAACCATCAACAATCTTACTTTTTATCGTATTACTATAATATTCAGCGACGTTGCCATTTTCATGGATATCTACGATTAGTTTAAGACCTTTTGAAGAAAAGTAATTTAAAACACCTTTTAAAAATTTTGTGGAGTAAGTATCCTCTAAAACCTTTCCACCTTTCACCGAAAAAATAACCGCGTAAATTCCCGTTTTTTTGCTTCTTAAGGAAGTCGCTATCCTGTCTGGTTTATAATCATATTTCTGAATTATTTTTATAATCTTGTTTTTTGTTTCAAGGCTTACTTTATCAGAATTGTTTAATACCCTGGAAACTGTCGCTACGGATACATTTGCCATCTTAGCAATATCTTTTATTTTTAGAGCCATAATAATTACCCCTTAAAACAGTTTTTGTAATCGTTTACATAAAAATAGAATGAGTTTAATTTCTTTAATACCTTTAAATATTGAACTTGAATTCTATACTTTTAATTTATTTTCAAGAATCAAGAGCATTAATGTAATCGGTTACATTAATTATATAAAAAAACTTTAAAACTAGCAAGTCCAATTAAAGGCATTTAAGGACGATTAAAACCATTTAAAGTCGATTATTTTGAAAATCCTTTATTTTCCTCAATATCTATATTTTTTTTGATATTTCAAAATAACTATTCGTTCTTTATCAAAGTTGGCTTTTTTCTTATCCATTTCAAAGCTATTTTTTCAAAAAATCTCATAAATCTAGTCCATAGTCCTTCTTTTTTAGATAGAGGCTTAACTTTTATCGTGTAAAATCCTAAGGCATTCCCTAGCGCAACATCAGTGAAAAGTTGATCTCCAATCACCACGCCTTCCCCAGGTTTGTAACCATGAAACTTTATTTTTTTTCTGATTTTAAATCTTAATGGCTTCATTGCAGAAGTCAATAAATCTACTCCTAACTCATTTAATTGTATATATAAATTCATAAAACGCTTTTTTGAGCTATTACTTGCTATTAATATATAGAATCCGAGATCTTTTAATTTTAAAAAAAGATCGATGACTTCTGGTTGTAAATAATCACTATGCCATTCATTGAGGGTATTATCGAAATCAAAAATTAAAATTTTATACCCCTTATCTTTGAGGTGCAAATAATCAATATCAAATACACTTTTTTCAAATTCATTTGGACCTACTAAATCAATAGCTCTAAAAAACCAACCTATAGTATAAAAAAACACGTTGTAAGCAAATTTCGTGAATCCAGCCATAAACTGTTTAAACTTATTTTCGAGTCCATAAGTATACGGATTTATCAAAATCGTATACAACCCCAGACGATTTCCTGCGCTAATATCTGTGATAAAAAGATCACCTATAATAACAGTTTCTGACTCTTTTGAACCGAGCTCTTCTAAAACGGATTTCAATTTTTTAGGATTAGGCTTTTTCATACTTGTATGTACTTTTACCTTCCCGTTAGTCAGTTTTTCAATTCTTTTTACCTTTTCCCTTTTGGCATTGGTAACTATTGCAACTTTAAAATCATCGTTTATTAATTTGTTTAAAAGGTTTAATGTTTTATCAGGAATATTGTCATCTCTCCATACAGTAATAGTAAAATCATAATCCATAAGAATAGTATTGAAACCAAGTTTTTTTAATTTTTCATAATCAATAGAGTATATATCAGGACTATATTCTCTAGGTATTGGAATGTACTTAAATAATCCCATTGTGCGGTTCAATACTTACAACCTCCACTTTTATGTCGGAATTTTTCAAAGAGTTGAGTAAAGTTAATGCTTCATCAACCAAGCCTGCTGGTACTATTATTTTAAAATACCCATTCTCTTGTTTTTTTCTAACGTTCATTATGTGTGCTTCAGCTTCGACCAGATAAATTAAAAGGTGAATATCTTCTTTTGCAATGTCTATGTAGATATCGTATTCAAGATGCAATTTTTCTTTCTTCATTAACTTATTTTTCCTCCTAGTTATTTATTTTTTGGCTTCTTTAGAACTTCTAATACTTACTTTAGCGCCCCCTTCGCTCCGCAGCCCATCCTAAAGGAAAAAAGAGTTTTATCCCTTTGCCTCGCTCCCCACCCATCTTTCCCCCATCCATCTCTTACAAAATTTCAGAAGACACTGTTGCTAATTCTGACCTTTCACCTTTTTTCATTGTAATATTAGCTGATAAAGGGTTATCTTTAAATTTTGAAGCTGTATAGACTAAGCCGTTAGATGAACTGTCCAAATACGGGTTATCTATTTGATATGGATCTCCCGTTAATACAATCTTTGTGCCTTCTCCAACTCGGGTCAAAATAGTTTTTACTTCAGCAGGAGTCAAATTTTGGGCTTCGTCAACTATCATGTATTGGTTTGGGATTGTTCTTCCTCTTATATATGAAAGTACCTCTATCTCCAATAAATCTTTCTTAGTTAGGTATTCTTCTGGTTTCTTCCCGCTACCTTTGAATAACAAATCTAAATTATCATATATAGGTTGTAACCAGGGTCGCATTTTTTCTTCTATATCTCCGGGTATATAACCAATATCTTTCCCCATCGGTATAACAGGCTTTGAAACCAAGAGCTTATTGTATAATTTTTCAACTTGCACACAATATAAGCCTGCTGCTAACGCTAGTAACGTCTTACCCGTCCCAGCCTTACCAACTAGCGTCACAAAAGGTATGTCAGGGTTTAAAAGTGCATCCAAGGAAAAAACTTGTTCTACGTTTCTAGGTTTTATTCCAAAAATTTCGCTTTCAAAATCTATCAAAATTGATTGAAACTTCTTTAGCTTAGAATCATATCTTAAAAATAAGTTTCCATAGTTAAGATATGAATTTGGAAGAGGTTCTTCTTTGAACCCTAATTCTGAAAAATCATACTCACCCTTCTCTTCAACCTCTTTATCTGGGTTTTCTATCGTATAATACCCATCAGGCAGAAGTTTTATGTCTATTTTATCAGTCAAATAATCTTGACTTTCTAATCCTAACGCATCAGCCTTGATCCTCAGATTTAAATCTTTACTTACAATTATCGTTGGTAAGTTGTCTGTTCTTTTTAAAAACATGGCGTAATATAATATGAAATCATCTTTTGATTCCCCAAGGTAAGTAGGAATTTTATGTTTTTCATCGTTTTTTTCCAGCGCCAAGATTTTCAATATGCCTCCACCAGGCAATTTTATCCCTTTATGTAATGGTGTCCCATTTCTAAAACTATCTAAAATTCTATTGACCTCTCTGGCAGATTTAGCCACTTTATCACTTCTTGTTTTTAACTTATCTATTTCTTCTATTACTGGAAATGGGATCAAAACATTGTTATCCTGAAAGTTGAGAATACTGTTAGGATCATGAATCAAAACATTTGTATCGATAATAAAGTTCTTAATCAAAATCAATCACCCCATTTTTTAATAAAATTGGTTATTGCTTCGAATGAAAAAAGTTTTATATATTTTTGGAAAAGTTTAGCTGTAGATAATGCATCATCCCAAGCTCTATGAAATTGCTTTATCCCTAAATTGAACTTTTTCGAAAGAAATTCAAGATTGTATGGGCCTTTATCAAAATAGTATTTTGAAATCTCGAGGGTGTCAATATAGTAATTATCAATTGAAAACATCCCACTTTCTTTTGCAGCAATATCTAGAAACCTCAGATCCATTTTTACGTTATGTGATACAATTATAGAATCATCAATATACTCTTTAAATCTTGGGAAAACTTCTGATAAGGATGGAGCGTTAGAAATATCTTGATTATTTAATTTATGAAATTTAGAGACCTCTCCAGGTATGAATATATTTGGATTTACCAAGGTATGAAATGCATATTTGAAATTAATTTTTTTATCGTATATGGGGATCGCTGCTATTTCTATAATCCGATCTCCTAACTCAGGGTTCAAACCGGTTGTTTCAAAATCTAAAGCTAAAAAAACTTTATCTTTAACTTTCATCACAATCTTTACCTCCACGAATAAATTATATCATATGATTTAAAAAATTTTTGGTCTTGATTTAAATAGTCATTTTAAGGTATAATTATCATTAGTGATGAGCGTCTGTAGCTCAACTGGATAGAGCGTCGGACTTCGGATCCGAAGGTTGTGGGTTCAAATCCCACCAGATGCGCCATATGCTCTATATAAGTCAAAATTACAAACAAAACATTACAGGGAGGTATCATTCATGGCAGAAATGGAAGTACTAAAAGTAGCTGCTAATTCAAATCCTGTTGCTGTTGCCGGTGCTTTAGCTGCTATCATTAGAGATAAAGGAAGCGCTGAGTTACAGGCTATAGGAGCCGGCGCAGTTAATCAAGCTGTTAAAGCTATAGCAATAGCCAGGGGGTACGTAGCTCCGAGCGGAATCGATTTAGTTTGTGTTCCAGCGTTTTCAGATGTTGAAATTGAAGGGGAAGAGAGAACGGCAATTAAATTTTTGGTTAAAGCAAGAGACTAAAAGAGGCTATGCCTCTTTTAGTTTTTTTAGTTTTAGAATTAAAAAATATGCGTATTTTTAGTTTTTTTTCATCTAGCTGTGTTATAATTGCTTTAGTTTCACTTCAACAAATTATTTTAATAAAGGGGGAATGTACAAAATGGACGTTTTGAAGGAACTGGAAAATATGTTAGAAACGTTGGCCGACAAATACAACGAACTAAAAAAAGAAAAAAACGATCTTCAAACTCAGTACGATGAATTGTTCAGCGAATACGAAAAAATAAACAACGAAAAAGAAGAGATGGGACGTGAATTGGAAGAATTAAGAAGAAAGAATGATGAAATTGAAAACCATCTAAACCAGTTAAAAAGTTCACTTATATCAAGATTAGGAGATGAGTTTAGAACTGGAGAATTTGATAATCCGGCATCTTCAAATACTTCATTCCAAGATGAACCGGATCAAAATCGTTATTAATTGATTCATTAAAATCATTTAAGGATGAAAAATCATGAAGAATTATCGCTCAATTGAAGTAAAAATCTTAGGAAAAGATTATAAATATAAAGTGGACGAACCCGAGGATGTTATAAAAGAAATTTTAGAAAACATAAAATCGGAAGTTGAAACCTATGCAAAAAAAATCGGTGGAGAAGAAGTGGATTATATCTTTCTCCTATTACTTCTAAATGAAAGATTAAACAGTATAAGAACGAAACAAGAAATCAAACAAATGGTTGATAAGTTCAGTGATATGTTGAATACCGCACTTAAAAGCAATGATGAAGGTAGCGATGAACAAAGTAAAAGTATTCAATGGGGGTAAGATATTTTCCAATTATGAAAATAGGACTTTTTGATTCAGGAATAGGTGGTTTAACGGTTTTAAAAAAAGTGATAGAAAATTTTGGTAATCATGAGTATTTTTATTTAGCTGATAATTTAAATGTACCTTATGGTTCAAAGCCTATTCCTTTTTTAAGAGAAAATTTAAAAAACATACTTTCTTTTTTTCAAAAGATGAAAGTTGATTTTCTAATTTCTGCATGTAATACAACAGATTCCATTGTAAAAAAAACCAATTTCGACACGAAAAATTATAACTTCACATATGTAAGTATAATTGACAACGCTATAAAAACAATAGAAAGAAACGATACTGTTCTTTTGTTAGCCACCGAGAACACCATTAATTTGGGGGCTTATAAGGAAGCTCTTATAAGCAAAAAAATAACCAATCTCGAAGAAAAGGCATGCCCATTGTTCGTTCCACTTATAGAAGAAGGTTATTGGGATGGACAGATGGCAGAGTCAGTTTTGAGATTTTATTTACAAGATTCCAAATCTAAGTACCACAAAGTAATATTAGGATGCACCCATTATCCAATTTTAGAAAAGCAAATTAGAAAATACACAAATTCTTCCATCGTTGATCCTGCAGATGGGGTTGTTGATTTTTTAAAAAATGAGATCAAATTAGAGAGAATAGATGGGAAAATTAAAGTAAATTTTTTAGTTACTGGCAACCTAGAAAAATTCAAATTTCTTTCCAAAGTTTTTATGAAAGACGTAAAGTATCACCCTATTTTTAAAAAAATCGTATTATAAACTATATAAAAGGCGATTGATAACATTGCTAACAAAACCAACAGTTTTTTTAATTACCGGTTTATCTGGCGCAGGTAAAACTTTATTGTTACAATCTCTAGAAGACGAAGGGTACTATACAGTTGACAACATACCCCCTCATTTAATAGAATCTTTTTTAAATATTTTATGCACTAGCAATGTCAAAAAACTTGCTATAGTAAGTGATATTAGATGGAAAGATCCCCAAAAATTGATCGAATTATTTAAAAATGTTGAAAGTTTAGCCAAATGTACTATGGAAATTCATAAAGTTTTTTTAAAAGCTGATAAAAGTGAACTAATCAATAGATACAAAAAAACGAGAAGAACCCACCCGTTAGGTCTTTCCTTAGAGAATGCCATTGATGAAGAAATAAAAGTTATGTCAGAAATAGAGAGTTCTTGTGACATAGTTATCGATACTTCCTCAACCGAACCAACTGAATTTAAAAAAAGATTCTTTCAGATGATAAAAGAAGATATGAAAAAACTAAAGTTAAATTTTATCAGCTTTGGATTTAAAAATGGTATTCCGCCAATCTCTGATTATGTTTTTGACGTGAGATATCTTCCAAATCCTTTTTATTTTCCAGAGATGTATGAACTAACTGGTTTAGATATGAAAGTAATGGAATTCCTTGAAAAATTTAAAGAAACTCATGAAACCGTTGATAAGATTGCTAATTTAGCGAAGTTTATTCAAGATAAATATTCTGAAAGTGGCCGTATAGAAGCATATTTTTGCATAGGTTGCACCGGAGGCCAACATAGATCGGTTTACATTGCCCAAAAGGTTTATGAAATTTTAAAAAAAGAAGGAAGAGAAGTAAGCATAGATCACAGAGATATAGAACGATAACATGGAAATATTCGTCAGGTGGGTAGATATGCTGTGAAAAATATTGTAACTATTGGTGGTGGAACGGGAACAAGTCAAATATTAAGGGGATTGAAATGGAATCAAGATATAGATATTGTTTCCATAGTAACCGTTACAGATGATGGAGGAAGTTCCGGTATATTGCGTGAAGATTTTAATATATTACCGCCAGGAGATATTAGGAACAATATCTTAGCTTTGGCTGAACAAGAAACCTTTCTGACTAAATTACTTAAATATCGATTTAATGAAGGATTCTTAAAAAATCATAATCTCGGTAACATAATTTTGCTAGCATTAACTAGAATTAACGGCAATAATTTTCCCTTAGCTATCAAAACATTGTCGGAAGCTCTGAAAATAAAAGGGAGGGTCTTTCCTGCTTCTTTGGACTCTCTAAAACTTGTAGCAGAACTTGACGATGGCGAAATCATTTTTGGGGAAACATCAATTGTGTTGAAAAACAAAAATATAAAAAGAATCTGGTTGGACGGCAATGCCGAAGCATTTGATGAAAGCGTTATGGCAATTCAAAAAGCTGATATAATAGTTTTTGGACCTGGCAGTTTATATACGAGTATTATCCCCAATATATTGGTAGACGGAATAAGAAACGCAATCAATTTATGCAAAGCAAAGAAATTATATATAGCAAATATTATGACACAGCCAGGGGAAACGACCAATTATTCTTTGAAAGATCATGTTGAAGAACTAGAAAATTATTTAGGCGAAGAATTAGATTACATCATAGCCAATAAATCAAATTTACCAAATGAAATAATTCAAAGATACCAGAAAATGGGATCTAGTCCGGTAAAGTTGGATATGGAAGAAGATAGAAGAGTAGTGGTATCTGATTTGGTTTATATTATAAACGATGAGGAACCGAAAATTAGACATGATCCAAAGAAAACATCAGAGTTGATTTTAAAATGCGTTCTATGAATTCATTTTCAGAAGCTTTAAAATTAAGCCTTGTGAACAGTGATTACATTTTCCCAGAGGCTGAGTTCTATGGTTTTTTCATAGGAAAAGGTGAAATTATTGAAAAAGAAACTGAAAAATTAATAAAAATATCCATAACATCTTTGAATAGTTTTAAAAGATTATACAAACTGTGCAAATTTTCTTTCACAGAAAAATTTGAAGTAAAATTTAACAACGAAAAAAGGTTAAATCTTGGTGGAACAGGTTCTATATTCTTAAACTATCAAACGATATATAAAATATTAAAGAAAAACAACCTTTATCTAAATGAAACTAAATTTTCCCCACCTTTAAAAAAAGATCCAGTAATTTTTGGATCTTTTATTAAAGGTTTATTGTTGTCTTGTGGATCTATATCAGTAAAAGAATCCTATCATTTAGAATTTAATTTGAAAACTAACAATGTATTTAAAGAGGATTTAGTTAGAACATTTAAGAATCTTTTAGGGGTAAATGCCAGATTTTTAAATAGAAGTAAGGGCTCAAAAGTATACATAAAATCACGCGATGACATTTTGAATATCCTTGAGCTTCTCAACGCCAAAGAAAAAGTAAAAGAACTTAGTGAATTAATGGATATAAGGGATTTACGTAGCAACGTCACAAGGACTATTAATTTAATATCTGCTAATTCATCAAAAACGGCTCATAGCTCAATAAAGCAAATTAACGATATACAAATTATTCAAGAAAGCATTGGTATAGATAGTTTACCAAACGACCTAAAACAAATTGCTGCTTTTAGATTAGAAAATGAAGATGCAAGTTTGAGTAACATGGCAGAATCTTTATCAATGAAAAAATCTACCTTGTACAACAAACTAAAAAAAATCTCAAAAATTGCCGAATCTCTAAAAAATACCTAATTTAGGTAAAATGGTGGTGCAATAATTATGAAATGTCCTTTCTGTGGTTACGAGGAAACTAAAGTTCTGGACTCAAGACCAGTTAGTAACGGCACTTCCATAAGAAGAAGAAGAGAGTGCTTGCAATGCCAAGCGCGCTTTACAACTTATGAAAGATACGAGCAAACAAGGATAAGAATAATAAAAAAAGATGGCAGAAGAGAACTTTACGATAGAAAAAAACTAATGAACGGGATCTTAAAAGCTTGTGAAAAAAGGCCTGTAAGTACTGATCAAATCGAAGAAATTGTTGATAATATAGAAGAACAATTAAGAAGAAGTGGCAATTCAGAAATTTATTCTTCTGAAATTGGTGATAAGGTTATGGAGCAATTGAAATCAATCGACCAGGTAGCTTATGTGAGATTTGCTTCCGTGTATAAAGAATTTAGAGATTTAGACAGCTTTTTACAAGCTATAAGAGAATTAAAAAATAGTTAATCACCATTATTAGAAATGGGAGGAGCGATACAAAAGTGGCTGAACAAGTATACCAACTAACCAGAGAAGGGTACGAAAAATTAAAGAGGGAACGAGAAGAGCTTAAAAAAAGACTTATGGGAGAAGTTGCCGAAAGAATTAAAGAAGCCAGGGAATTGGGAGATCTTTCAGAAAACAGTGAGTACGAAGAGGCAAAAAACGAACAAGGAATGATAGATTCCAGAATCAAAGAGATAGATTATATATTAGACAATGCAGAAATAATTGAAAATGGAGGCAACCACGATAACTCTACCGTAAGTTTGGGGAAAAAAGTGAAAATAAAAGACTATAGATTGAATAGAGAGCAGGAATTCGTTCTAGTTACCCCTCAAGAGGCAAATATAGAAGAAAATAAGATCAGTATTGAATCTCCTATTGGAAGATCATTACTAGGAAGGAAAAAAGGTGAAGTTATCAACATTAAAACCGCCAGAGGAAGTTCAAAAAAAATAGAAATCAAAGAGATAAGCTAAGATTTCATAGATCACAAAACTAACCTTACCAAGCAGGAGGCAAAGTATGGACCTTAGAAATATACGAATGCATCAATTAAAAGAAATGAGGGAAAAAGGATACAATCCGTATAAGTACAATTTTCAAAAAAATTATAATTCCCAACAGATCAAAGACCTTTTCGATAGTAAAATAGAGGCTGGCCAACAATTACCGGATGAAGTTTTTAATTTCGGCGGAAGACTGATGAATTTGAGAAAACATGGTAAATCTGCTTTTGCTGATTTAAAAGATGAATTTGGACGTATCCAGGTATATATCCGTTTGGATCAAGTAGGGCAAGAAAACTATGATTTTTTCAAAGAATATATTGATATTGGAGACTGGATAGGAATAAAAGGTTATCCCTTCAAAACGAGAACTGGCGAATTAACTCTTTTGGCTTTAGATATAGAATTACTCTCAAAAGCTATTCGCCCTCTTCCTGAAAAATGGCATGGCCTTAAAGATAAAGAAGTTCGATATAGGCAAAGATATGTGGATATGATCGCAAACGATGACACCATTAAAACCCTCAGAACACGTTTTTTAATCATAAAATACATCAGAGAGTATTTAAACAACAAAGGTTTTTTAGAAGTTGAAACCCCAGTTCTTCAAAGTATAATGGGTGGAGCAAATGCAAGACCTTTTATTACCCATCTAAACGTATATGATATAGATATGTACTTACGCATAGCCACGGAATTACATCTAAAAAGACTAGTCGTCGGTGGGATGGAGAGAGTTTATGAAATAGGGAAAATATTCAGAAACGAAGGTGTTTCAAACAAACATAATCCTGAATTCACATCTATTGAATTGTACCAAGCTTTCGCTGACTACAACGATATGATGGAACTAACCGAAGATCTCTTGTACAACATTACCAAAAAAGTTCACAACAAAGCAAAGATTATGTACCAAGGAGAAGAAATAGATTTCACACCTCCTTTCAAAAGAATAAAGATGAGAGAATTCATACAAGAAAATCTTGGAATAGATATAGTCGAGGCGAGTGATCAGGAACTGAAAGAGTTTTTGAAAAACAAGGGTGAAGAGGTAGAAATAGAAGACAGATACCATTACCTCGATAAAATATGGGATTTAGTCGAAGATAAGATAATTCAACCTACTTTTGTTATGGATTATCCTATCGAATTATCTCCACTGGCAAAAAGAAAAAAAGATGATCCAAGGTTAACCGAAAGGTTTGAATTAATAATAAAGGGCAATGAAATAGCGAACGCCTTTTCTGAATTGAACGATCCTCAAGACCAATTTGAAAGGTTTAAAAAGCAAATGGAACTGAAAGAGTTGGGCGATGAAGAAGCTCAAATGATGGATCTTGATTTCATTAGGGCATTAGAATATGGTTTGCCTCCAACTGGAGGACTAGGAATAGGTATTGACAGGGTTTGTATGCTGCTTACTGATACTCCAACTATTCGCGACATTATACCTTTTCCAATTGTAAAACCCATGGCTTTCGAAGACGAAGAAGCCATGTTAAAAGAAGAAGAGACAAACGAATGAAAGAGGAGTTAAATGCATTTAAAAGCCTTTGGAAAAGTTAACCTTTACTTAGATGTAATTAGTAGGAGAAAAGATAATTACCATAATATTTTAACCCTTTTCCAATCTATTAACGAACACGACGATATTTTTATTGATTTTTCTGAAAGTGAAATATTCGAATCAGAACCTCCTTTAAATATTTCATGGGATAATAATATAATAAAAAAGTCCATAGAGACCTTTAAAAAAGAAACGGGTTTTGACAATTTTAACTTAAAAATTAAGCTTATTAAGAATTTACCTATGGGTGGAGGACTAGGGGGTGGAAGTGCCGACGCTGCTGCTGTTTTAAACTTCCTTTCAAAGAATTTTAAAATATCAGAAAAAGACTTATTCGAAATAAGTTGCAAAATCGGGAGTGATGTCCCATTTTTGCTAAAAGGTGGAACCGCTATAGGTAAAGGAAAAGGAGAAATTTTGGAATTTTTGGAACCTTTAAAATTAAATATAAAAATATTCCAGATGAAATATAATATTGATACTAAAAAAATGTACGAAAAACTTGATCAAAATTGGGAAAGTATAAACCATTTCGGTGATCCATACAACTTGTACGAAGCTTTAAAAAATAACGACATTATAACTGCTAAACAAAATGCGTTTAACGTATTCGAACAAGTGGCATTCAAAGAATATCCTAAATTGAAGCAAAAAAAGGAAGACATGGAAAAGGATGAAGGAATTATATTTGCTTTGATGTCTGGTTCAGGTAGTACATTATACAAAGTAATTTATGCTAACTGAACTCTTTATCTAACTTAAAGACAAAAGCAATTATTTCAGCCGCTAGCTCATACAATTCGGGAGGAATTTCTTCATCCAAATCTAAACCATAAAACTCTTCTACGGCTTTTTCACTTTTAACTATTGGTATGTTTTCCTCTTCTGCAATTTCTATGATTCTCCTGGCTATTGAATCTATACCTTTTGCAACTACTTTAGGTGCTTGATCCGTTCCTTGTTTATACCGTAAAGCTACTGCTTTTTTTGAATTAGACATTTTTTATCACTTCTTTAAATATTCTTTCATTGTTTCAACAATATAATCCACATCTTTCTTGCTTACCCAATAATTAGTTACAAATCTGAATTCCCCATTTTCTGGGGGATTTATTTTGATACCTTTTTCTAAAAAAAATGATACCATTTCCCTAAAATTTATATCTTCGTTTATTGTGAAAAAAACCATATTTATATGAATATCGTCTAAGTTCAAAGAAATTTCAGGGATCTCGCTCAGCCTTTCTCCCAGATATCTGGCGTTTTCATGATCTTCTTTTAGTCTGAATCTCATCTTTTCAAGGGCTATTAACCCTGCTGCAGCTAGAAATCCCGCTTGCCTTAAACCTCCACCCATCAGTTTGCGTTTCTTTTTGGCTTTTTGAATGAAATCTTTACTCCCAGCCACAATAGAACCTACAGGTGCACATAAACCCTTTGAAAGGCAAAACATGACTGAATCACAGTATTGAGTTATCTCCGTAGGATCAACATTCAAGTAGGTTGCAGCGTTGAATACTCTAGCTCCATCCAAATGAACGGGGATCTCATTCTCGTGAGCTATTTCAGATATTTCTTTCATATTTTCAAGCGGCACAACCGTTCCATTGGAATGAGCATTCTCTAGACATATCAAACCTGTAGATGGGAAATGAAGATCCTCTTCTCCCTTTCTTATCCTTTTTTTAATACTTTTAGGCGACATAACCCCCTTATCACTATTTATAGTTCTCAATTGTACGCTAGCTATTACTGAAGCCGCACCGACTTCGTGAACAACGATATGGCAACTATCATCAAGGATAACTTCATTTCCTCTTTCACAATGTGTAAAGATGGAAAGTTGGTTACCAAACGTTCCACTAGGAACAAAAAGTGCATCTTCCTTTCCTACTACTTCTGCAGCGTATTTTTCTAATTTTTTCATTGTTGGGTCTTCATCGTATACATCATCACCAACTTCTGCCTTAAACATGGCTTCTCTCATCTCTTGAGTAGGTTGCGTAACGGTATCACTTCTGATGTCTATGTATTTCACTAAAACTCCTCCTCTTTCTCAAAGCTCTTTTAAATCTAATTTCTTTTTCAAATATTTATTAACCCTGTACGAAAAAGTAGTTAAAATTATTACTCCAATCATAATTGAAGCCCCGGCTATCTGCAATCCAGAAAATCTCTCTCCCAAAAAAATAAATGAAAATAATGAAGCAAATATGGGTTCTCCAATGAATATAAGAACGGTGGAATTAGAACCAATTACCTTTTGATATTTAACTTGCAAAAAATTCACTACTATGGTTGCAGCGATCGCTGTATATATAACTGTTAACCAAATCGGAACACCTAACTTCCAGTTAGAATTGAATGACATTGACAAATTGATTATAGCAGCAAATAGAAACTGATAAGCTAAAAGCGAAGTTTCATCAACAACTTTTGAAAATTTTGTTATTAAAACAATATGAACGGCAAACAAAACAGCACTCAAAAACGTTAAGAAATCTCCAAAATTAAATCCCGAAATACCTCCAAAAAGCATGTAAGAACCTAACAAAGACAAAGGAAAACATACCCACTGAATAAAGTTGGGTTTCTCTTTTTCAATTAGATAAGAAATTATGGGAGTGAGTGGAATATATAAAGAGGTAATAAAACTACTTTTGGAAGCATCTGTAAAATTAATTCCATAAGTTTGCGAGGCATGTGCTAGTCCTAAAATTATTCCTAAGGTTGCCCCGTACTTGAAAGAATGTTTTTTCCAAATAAGAAAAGACAAAACGGCAGCAATACCAAACCTGATAAACAAATAAGGCAAGGTTTGAAGATCCGTCAACACCACCTTGTGAATCGGAAAAGTAGTACCCCATATTAATGTGGCTAACAAAAGCCAAAAAAACGCTCTAATCAACCTATAATCCCTCATCTTATTCACATGTTTTAGTGTATTATATCAAAATTTTAATTCGAATTTTAGTATCATTCTTAATTAATCTTAAAAGTTTTTAATAAAAATCGTTGCATTTTGGTGTATAATTGAAAAAAACTTATTTTGAAAAAAGGGGGTAACGTTTTCAAGTTAAAAAATCCAACTATAGGCACTATAGAATTCAAAGATTTGACTAATTTCATTGAATTATTTTTAGAAAACAAAAGTTACAAAGTTTGGGTGGGAACAGATAGCCATGCAAGAGACGGAGTGGTAACGTTTGCTACCGCTATAGTAATTTACAAAGTAGGCAATGGGGCTACTTATTTTTATTATGTCACTCACGAACGTAGATCATATGATATGTACTCAAGATTGATAAGAGAAGCAGAATTTAGTTTAAACACCGCAGAATTTATCGAAAATCACTTAAATTTAATAAAGCCAGAAATACACCTTGATATAGGTTTAAACGGTAGATCAAAAGAGGTCTTTAATGTTGTCACTGGCTATGTGAAGGGTCTGGGATATGATTATAAAATAAAACCGGAATCATTTGCAGCTACCAATGTTGCTCATTTATATACCAAGTGAAAATATTTCTGCGATTGATGTTTCAATAGGATTATGGTCGTTTTCAATTCTCATCTTTTTCAAAACATATTTTGCATTTGAACCTCTTTAAATCTCCATAAAACCACTAGTCAGAATGTCTTTCTATAAAAAAGTCGCTGATAACTTATCTTATTTTTATCTTTTGAATTTTTGTGTGGCTTCCACACTTACGGCAATCAATGTTTTTTTAATATATTGATTAACAATAGCATTCGAATTTTTGCTAATATTATCTCACTACAATCAATTTGCTTAGAAAATCATTCATATTTTCAGATTACTCTGAGAATTCTTGATATAATTTCTTTAATTTGTTATAATTTGTGTATACAAGTGTGAGTAGACATATTTGTATATCTTAATCGAAGGAAGGTAACTAAAATGGCCGATTATAAGACGCCAATCTATCAAAGGATTGCTGACAAAATAGTTTCAAGAATATATGAAGGGGAATATCCAATGAACTCATTTCTTCCGTCAGAAAATGAGTTAGCCGAGGAATTTCATGTAACAAGAACTACGATAAGAAAAGTTTTAAGTTTATTGAAACAGCAAGGAACAATTAAAAGTTACCAAGGAAGAGGGTATAAAGTTCAAACTCTTTTATGGGAGCAAAGTCTTTTAAAGTTTTACAGTTTTGGAAAAAGTATAGCTAGCAAGGTTGAAAATTCTAATACTAAACTAATATCGGTAAAAAACGTCTCTGGCTTGGAAGATGTTGATGAATTTGAAAACCTAGAATTATGGGAGATTACAAGGTTGAGATTAGTTGGTGAAATTCCTTTAATATTGGAAAGCTCTTACATCCCTGTCGAATTTTTAAAAAAAGTGGATAATGAAAATCTGAAAACAAAACCTCTGTATGATTTACTTGCCAGAGAAGGAATAAGATGTGTCAATGCAAAAGAATATCTTGAACCAGTTCTTCCTTCACTAGAAGCCCAAGAACTGCTAGAAATTGAAGAAAATATTCCCCTTTTTCAAACCACAAGATACACATATGATTCAGAAAATAGATTGGTAGAATTCAGGGAAAGTTTGATAAGAGCTGATCATTTTAGATTCTTTACTGAATTGAAATTGTAGGGGAGAATAATAAAAATGGATGAAAAAGACAAATCAAAAATATTGTTAAAAATGTTCATTACGTTTTTTAAAATAGGGCTCTTCACTTTTGGTGGTGGGTACGCAATGATTCCTTTGATAGAGAAAGAAGTCGTAGAAAATAAAAAGTGGGTGGAAAAGGATAAGTTTACAGACAAGGTTTCTTTAACTCAAACTATACCTGGAGCTGTAGCTATCAATCTTTCTATTTTAGTAGGATACGATATAAAGGGAGTATTAGGAGCGGTTATGTCAGTAATAGGGGTTTCTTTACCTTCTTTTATAATAATATTGGCGATAGCTTTTACCCTTACGAAAACAGCGGGACTCAGCGTTTTACAAAGTGCCTTTGAAGGAATAAGACCTGCTATAGCGGCACTTATTGTATACGCGGGGATAAGTTTATCAAAATCAGTTAAATGGTCCATCGTTTTAGTTTTATTAACTGCAGGGGCTTTTGTTGCAATTGGAATATTTAAAATTAATCCTATTTATATAATTGTTATCGCCTTCATTTTAGGGAGCCTTTACTCTATGCCACAAGGGAGAAAAAAGTCATGAGAACTTTATTTGGCCTGTTCTTTTCTTTTTTTGAAATTGGGTTATTTGGATTTGGCGGTGGTTACGCTATGATTCCACTAATTCAAACACAATTGGAAAGAAGAGGTTGGATCCCGCTTCAAGAATTTCTCGATTTAATAGCTATATCAGAGGTTACTCCGGGCCCAATAGCAGTAAATAGTGCTACTTTTGTTGGGTATAGGGTTTTTGGGATAGTTGGTTCTTTGGTCGCAACAACTGCTGTTATATTACCTTCGTTAATTATAGGATTACTGGTAGGCAGATATTTTAAGAATGGAAATGGCGATACTCAACAAAATATTCTTAAATTTTTAAAACCTGCTGTTATCGGGTTGATACTTGGTTCAGCGTATACAATTGGAATCACTAATATCGTAAATTTGGCGAGTTTTCTCATATTTATTGGGGTTTTGATGCTCCTGTTTTTCACAAAATTAAATCCGATTTTTATAATAATTATGACAGGAATAGTGGGAATTATCTTTTACTAGGATTCAAATCTTTGTAACTGAGAATATTACCAACTTTTCTT
This sequence comes from Petrotoga sp. 8T1HF07.NaAc.6.1, assembly GCF_016772115.1. NCBI lineage: Bacteria > Thermotogati > Thermotogota > Thermotogae > Petrotogales > Petrotogaceae > Petrotoga > Petrotoga sp. 8T1HF07.NaAc.6.1. The sequence goes on along the minus strand of NZ_AUPG01000003.1, from coordinate 152,201 downwards.
GCCGATTTGATAGCTCTTATAATGGATATTTCTACCACTTCTGCTGCCACTTCACCAATTAAAGTAACGTCACTTGGTAAATCACCCGTAGACAAGCAAAAAATAGCATCTCCATCGTACATGGTGTGAACAGGTCTTATTGCTCTTGCCATTCCGTCGTGGCTCATTTGAGCCACTTTGTTTGCTTCCTCTTTGGACAATTTTGCATTTGTAGCTACGACAGATAGAGTTGTATTTTCACCCGGATTAGCTTTAAAACTCGATTTTTTCATATATTCAGATATATTCAAAAATTTATTGTTTTTATCAATAGCTCCGGCTATTATTTCCCCTTCTTCGTAAACATCTCCTGTAGCGTTCACAACCGTTATCGCCCCGACTATTATCCCGTTACCTAATTCAATGGAGTAACTTCCTACCCCACCTTTCATAGCACTATTAACGCCTGCCGCCTTACCAACGAGTGCCCCGGTTCCTACACCAACGCATCCTTCTTCAACGCAATTTGATGTTGCTAAATTTGCTGCAATATAACCAGATCTTTTATCTGGCCTAACGTTTGGGTCTCCTATATCCAAATCGTAAATAACTGCAGCAGGTACTATGGGGACTTTCACGGTACTTGTTTGAAAACCTATACTATTTTCCTCTAAAAATTGCATGACCCCACTTGCTGCATCTAAGCCAAAAGCACTTCCCCCGGTTAATAAGACAGCGTGTACCATTTGAACAAGATTCCCCGGTTTTAGTAAGTCAGTTTCTCTTGTACCTGGGGCTGAACCTTTGACATCAACCCCACCTACCGCCCCATTTTCGGCTAGAATTACCGTACAACCTGTTAAGGATTTATAATCAGTGTAGTGTCCTACTTTTATCCCCGGAACGTCAGTTATACAATTGAACATATCTAATCTTCTCCTTTTTTAAATAACTATCTGGGAATTTTACTTCTTCAAGAAACGAAAAGTTGCCTATATATTTTGAAAACTTTTGTAATTATATACTTCCACTAATTCTTTGTAATCATCAAACCAATAGGCTTGTGGATCTCTTTTGAATACAAAAAATTTACCATAGTTATCAGGATTGTGCGCTCTATGATAACGAAAGATAATATTTTTACTTGTCAATGCGGTAACCTCTATTTTACCGGATTCATGTGACATTACAAATCTTGGTCTTTTGGCCAAACCTGAAATATCTTCTAAGGATTCTAGGAATATTGAATAAGCTTTTTCTAAAGGAATACTAAAACCTTTGTTTCCCATTACAGGCCTATTATGAAATACATAATAAGGAGGAATACCGTTAAAGGATAGCTTTTTAAATAATGTTGATAATGTTTTAGGATTATCGTTAATACCGTGCAAAAGAGGAGTTTGATTTGCCATTATGGCTCCAGCATTTTGGAGTATATTTATTCCCTGCATAGAAAAAGTGGTTAATTCTTTGGGATGATTAAAGTGAACGATAAAATATAATTTTTTACCACTATTGGAAATTTCTTTAATTAAACTCGGTAGAGTATCATCCGATATTATTCTAAAAGGGTTAAAGGCTGGAGTTTTTGTACCTACTCGAATAATTTTTACATGATCTATTTCACAAATAGATTCTATAATTGATTTAAGTTTATTTGTTGAAAGAAGTAAAGGATCTCCACCAGTCAGGAGAACATTTGTGATTTCTTCGTGTTTTCGGATATAATCAAGATCTTGATCAATTTCACGGGTTCTAACAACTTCTTTACCTATGCTCTTGAACAATCTTTTTCTAAAACAAAATCTACAGAAACTTCCACATACATCATTTACTAATAGTAAAGCGGTATCCCTATACTTGTGTTGTAGACCTTTACTTATTGTATATGAATGTTCTTTTGAGGCGTCTTCTAATCCCCACTCTTCTAATTCTTCAACACTTGGAATTATGATCTTTCTTATAGGATCATTTTTGTCTTTCCAGTTGATTAAGCCCAAGTAATATTCATTAGCTCTGAATTTATACTTTTCCTCAACAGGTTGAAGTTCTTTTAGCTCTTCTTGTGAAATTCCTTTTACTTTTTCTAATTTAGTTATGTATTCTGGATACATAGAAACAACTCCTTTTATATTTTTTAATGTACTCTATTAATAATTTTCTTTTTGAAAAAAATTATCCAGTAACGAAGAAATCTCATATTTCAATCTTTTTAATAAGTAGCCATAAACATTAGTAAAAAATAAATAAAGAAGTATTATTATGAATAAACCTTTTCCCATAGTTACAAAATCAGGAAGGAGCTCCCCAAAGAAAGTATACATAAGATAAAAAGAAAGGATTGAAAGAGAGGTAATGAATAAATGCTTTAACAACCTTTTTTCTACAACAATAAAAGTTAGAATTGGAACAAAAAAGAGCAAAAAAACCCCAATCGCTTCAACAACAAAGCCACTAATAAATATTAAAAAGAAAATTGAAATACTGAAAATAAATGCATATCTTTTTTCTAAAAAGAAAACTCCCAGAGGAAGAATTAAACTAACAACAGTGGGAGCAATTCTCAAATATCTTGACATAAGGAATAGCAAGAAAAAAAGGATAACCAAAAAAGCTGTCTTTATAAGGGGATTTTTTATAACTAAATTCATAAATTTTTAAAACCAATTACAAAGATCTCCGCCACCACATTCACAAAGGGTATCTAAACAGACAGTGGCTCCTAAACATTCTAAACAATTACCACATCCACTTCTTCCATAGCTATAGTAACCAGCTCTAAAAGTATCCATTTTTTCTCTAAACTTTTCATCTTCCTTATATTTTAAAAATAGGTTTTTGAACTCTCCCTTTTTTATTTGCTCTAGAATGGTTTGTTGCTCTTTCATCAATTTCTCCTCCATCTAAAATTTTTGTGACAGAATTTCTGTGATATATTAAAGAAAAAGTCGCTAGCTTTTTTACTAAATGCTTGTTAAAATTTGCGACTTCTTCAACATTTTCTAAGAACTCTTTTGAACATAAATCGTAAGTAAATAAAATTCTTTCTTTTTGATCTTGAGTTAATTCATCTAATTTTTTTACCCCAAAAGAGTTTGCTATAGAGTTAAAATTTCTTTTTTTTATATCTTTGTTAAAATCGTACACACTATCTACCAAATATAGCAAATAAGCTGTCACAACAGGCATGGTTGCTGGATATCCTTGAGGGAAAAATTCATCGAATAACATCTCCATAATTCCTTGAGATGGTTTGGCATAATCATCCAAATCTAAATTTTGTTCTTCTACCCTTTGTTGCATTTTTAATAGATGTTTGTATTCATTGATAGTTATGGGATCAAACTGTTCAAGTAACTTCATTTCCAACTTTTTCAAAATTTTCTTTGGAACTGGTTTCCCTTCTAAATTGTAATCTAAAAGTTTTCCATAGATTATAAGCAAATTGAGATACGCATAAGGTGTCATAAAAGAATTATTTTCAGGTTTAAATCGTTTTTTTAATCCTACATATGGACATCTGAATTCGTTTATATTCTCAACAGGGTTGTTCAACATGGAAAAGAAAACCACTTCTTTTACTGTCGTGAGTCTATAGAACTCACCTAAATTCTCCTTTAAAGAGTGACATAATCCACAATAGTAATATAGATAATTTTTCCTCTCTTCTTCTGTTGGAGTAAAATATATAGATATGTATCCGTACATTATTTCAACCTCATTTGTTTTAATTTTCCTCTATTAGGATAAAGGAGTTAGGTGAACTTAATAAACCTCAAATCTATGTTTCTTTGAAAATGTTTTATCCCCTATATTAACACTGAATTGAATTTCATACTCTCCTGATCTATCTAAATTTATAGTCTTAACGTTTGATAAATCAAATACCTTAGCCGTTCCCAATTCTGTTATATATACTCGAGATAAATCGTTATTCTCGTAATTATAAATTAGCTGTCCTTCATAGAATAACCTAAAGATCACTTGTGAAATTTCAAAGGCTTTTGGTTCTTCATTAGAATTTCTTAGTAAACCTTCAAAATAAAGCTGATCTCCTCTTGAGGCCGCCGAAATAACATAAACTAAAAGGGAAATATCGTTGTAATTTCTATCTATTTGATTAACTATATTCAAAGTGGTTACATAAGTTTGCTCAAAAGAATCAAAGTCGAATAATAAATAATAATTTCCTGGATCGAAATTTTTATTGATTTCAAAATCTAAAGGTATCGAAGACAGAGGATTCAAATTTAATGTTCCAAAGGAAAATTTCTGTGAATGGATAACCTTTTCTTTTTGTTTTATTGTTAGCGTTCCAAATAATTCTTTGTTAAAGGTTTCATTGGTCCCATTTATTGCTAATATGCTAATAGAAGGGAATTCCGTAGTTAAGTAAAACATCTCTTTAGCAGAAACATCTATAATCAATCCTTTATTGTATTCAAAGGTTTTAACAAGATTTACACTTTCGTCATTTAAGATAAAGGACACTCGGGCTTCATAGGTTCCTTTTTCTAAATCTGAAATCTCCTTTTCTCTTAACAGGTCAAAAACTAAAATTGTTTTATACGGTGAGATATCAGCTTCTACAGGTTGTGAGAACACATAACTGTATTCAACCTCAGAACTTTCCTGATTTACTATCAAAAATGAAAAGTTATTAATTTCTACATGAGAATCATTGTTGTTGGTATTTTGTATAGTAACTTTTATATCTAAATTATCTGGATAGTAATATTCTTCTTTTGATTCTAAATTGATATGAATCCCTTTTATAACTACATTGTAAGGTAAATCAAATCTTGAACCTCTACGCCCCATAATAATAAATATGAACACTAACATGGACAAAAATATAACGATGTAAAATGTCCATCTAATTATTCTTTTTTTAGATTGTTCTCTTCTTTCTCTTTCTTTTTTCCTTTCTTCATCATACTTTTGCCATTCTTCCGGGCTTTTTGAAAAATATTGCATGAATTCATCTCACTATTTTCAATATTATTTAGAAGGAAGATAAGTTACTTAAATACTGATCTTCATTGATTACCCCTTTATTAAAAAATTCCCGAAGTGTGGGCAACGGATCTATATAACAATCAGAATCTTTGTATTTTTCACTTACAAAATTAATACTCTTACCTTGTGATATGTCTCTTTTCAAATTTTTTGAAATTATCAAACCTTCAAAAACAGTTATAAAACCTTTTTTCCCTGTATTATAACAGTGTTCACATCCATTTCCTTGGCAAAAAGGACAGTTTTTAGGGATTAATCTTTGATTAAGGATGAGATCTAAGCTTTCAGAGAGATTTCTTACTTCTATTCCAAACATCTTCAACCTTTGAAGCACTAAAAAAACATTCTTAGCGTGTAACGTGGAAAATACCAAATGACCTGTTATCGAAGATTCAAATAACAATTTTGCAAAATTTTCCTCCCTAATTTCGCCCACAACTATTAAATCAGGATCTTGTCTCAATATATATTTTAAAATATCTGCTTTGTCTTCCTCGTTTTTTGATACTATTTGAATTATACCTGGATTAATATACTCTACTGGATTTTCTATGCTATGAACTTTTCTCCTTTTTTTGAACTTATTAACTATGTACTGCATCGTTGTAGTTTTGCCAGACCCTGTAGGACCAGAAAAAATAAGCATTTTTGATTTTTGATCAATTAATTTTTCGACGTTAGAAAGAATCATTGGTTCCATGAAAACTTTTATGTCGTTTATGTTTCTCAATTTTCTTAAGACACAACTTATTCCTCCAGAAGATCTAACAAAGGAAGCTCTATAATTGATGTTCTGGAAACGAAAAGAACCATCAATATTTTCAAAATCTTTTACTATATCGTACCCACAATTGATAAGCAATTTGTTTAGCACTACTTCGTATTCATATGCCCCCATAGTTTCTAAAGTTATTAAATCTCCACAGTATCTGGCTTTAACGCCTACCTTTTCGTCATGAGGTTCAAAATGAAAATCTGTAATATTTTCATCGTCATATTTTTTCAAAAAGTTGTCTAAAATATTTTCTTCTACTTCATAATTCTTTAGGTCTTTATTATACAAGAGGTAGAAATTAGAGGGTTTCTTTTTCATTATTATTGTTATTGTTGTTGGACTTCTTCTCCTGGAATTTCTTCTACATGATCTTGCAAATACTTGTTCAATCTGGATATTTCTTCGGCAACCACACCTTTTCCAAACTGTCTATATAATGCTGGTTGTTCATAAAGATCTAGATAGTTTTCTTCTCCAGGCAATTTGTCGTAACCGGATGCTATAACCGTTACCTTAATAACTTCAGGAGGCAAATCTATAATTGTAATTCCCATTTTTAGTCGTGCATCATCAATTGCGTATGAACGTAAAATTTCATTGACAATTTTGACATCTTGTGTGGTTGGAGTCTTACCCGCGATGTTTACTAAAGCAGCTGTTGCATTCCTTACAGGATCCTCTAAAATTTTACTATTCAATGCATTTTTTATAGCTTCTTCAGCTCTTTTTTCTCCTTTTGCAAGTCCAATACCAAGCATCGCAGAACCTTTTATGCGTAATACCGACGCTACATCTGCAAAATCTAAATTGATCATACCTGGTTTGGTTATCAAATCGGAAATACCAGTAATTGCTTGAATAAGTATTTCATCAGCTTTCTCAAAGGCTTTGTCAATTGGAATATCATCATCGTTATCTATAAGTTTATCGTTTGATATTTTAATTAAACTATCCACATACTTTTTAGTTTCTTGAAACCCTTTCAAAGCTATTCTTTCTTTTGTTGATCCTTCAAAGTGAAAAGGTAAGGTAACTATTGCCACAGTCAAAATACCCATTTGTGTAGCTAAATCAGCTATAATAGGTACAGCCCCTGTTCCTGTACCTCCCCCTAAACCCGCGGTTATAAATAAAAGATCTGTATCTTTCAAAGTTTCTTTTAAATCATCCTGACTTTCTAAAGCTGATTTTTTACCAATTTCTGGATCTCCACCGGCACCTAGACCTTTTGTCAGTTCTTTACCCAATTGAATTTTTGTAGGTGCGTCATTATTTTCTAATACCTGTACATCCGTGTTTGCAGCAATCAGTTCTACATCATCAATGCCTTTTTTTATCATTCTTTGAATAGCATTATTCCCTGCTCCTCCAACGCCTATTACTTTTATCTTATAACTCGTTTTCCTACTAAACAATTTATTTCGTTTGTTGATTTCTTCCATTTCAAAGGGCATCTTCTTCTTCACCTCCCGTTATTTTCTTAAAAAAAGTCTTTAAGGTGGATGTTGTTTTTTTGGAAGATTTATTTCTTTTGGAGGATTCTGAACGCGTCTCTTTGTTTTTTTCATAAAGATTTTCTTCTAACAAATCGATTCTGTACCTTTCTATTAACCCAAAAACAGTTTGAAATTCCGGATCCTTAGCTAATTCTTCTGGAATGTTCTTGAACGAGTCAAAAGATACTATGGAACTTTTCCTGAAATTTTCACCCATCAGTTCTTTAACGGTGATTTCAATATTTTTTATTTTCGAGCCTCCCCCGGTCAATACTATTCCTCCCTGTAAAGCACCTACTTCAAAAGTTCTTTCATAACCTATTTTTGAGAGTTCGCCATTTAACCTGCTTATAATTTCTCTGACTCGAGCAAAAATAATTTTATTTAAAAGACTTAGAGGAACATAAGAATACCCACTACCTGTCAATAATTGGAAATTCACCTTTTTCATTGTTTTCGTTTCTCTTGAACATGCCCCTTCCTCTTCCAATAACCTATGTGCCTCTCTTTCAGAAACCTTGAGTATATTGGAGATATCTTTTAATACATATTTAATTCCATACGGAAAAGTGTAGAATAATTTTGGAATTCCATCTTTAAAGATGATTATTCTACAAGAATTGTACCCAAAGTCTATCACAGTGATGCCGACATTTCTATCGTTGGGGGTGGTAATTATATAACTATTCGATAAAGTTGAATCGTATATAGGAATTTCAGAAGTATAGACAATATCTTTTAAGACGTTAATTAACAGCGAAAAGGAATTTTCATCTACCCATACAATGTTTAGTGTTGTAGTTAAAGATTTTTCAGCAAAAAAAGAAACTGGATTTTTTACCTTTTTTTCGTCGATATGAAACTTCACAAAGTTTGAATCTAAAATTATTTTTCCCTCGTCTGTGTATTTTTTGATAATGCTTTTCTTGATGTTTCTGAGTTCCTCTTCTCTTATTTCTGTCCTTTTGCTAAACTCAACAGTAAAATGCTCTTCTGTGATATTCAAAGAGTTAGTGGAATATCCTACAATAATTTCTGGATTTTTAATCTTCTTTGGAGACTCCTGGTTCAACTTTTCTATAAGCGTTTCAATTGATCTACGTAGTGATTCCATATCTTGTATTTCACCATTAATGATACCGTCCACTGGAAGTTTACTCAGTGAAATTGGCACAATACTTCCATCTTCTTCTATTTCAAAAAGTACTCCCTTTAGAAAAAAACTACCGATATCTATTCCAATCAAATAATTCTTAGCCATACTAAAGCCCCCGATCATCGATTTTAAAGAAACTATGGTTACTAATGAAATAATTCCCAGGTCCCAAAAATTCTATATTACTAAGAGTGATCAAAAAATCTTTAATTTCTGGTAATTCAAGGTACTCAATTCTAATGTTATTATAACAAAGTATTTCTTTATTCGGAAAATTTATTTCTCTAATCGACGTATTACAACAAATACTTTTGACAAAATTGAGTTCTTCTTCTTTTTTTATTTTATCTTTCGAAAAAATTACTTTGATGAATTTTGGATAGGGATGATCGCTAACAAATGTTATTTTATCATAAATATCAAAATAAAAATATCTATTATTTATTTCTACGTAATAAATACTTTTCTCAATTTCTACTTTATCTTTATAAACAAAAAATTCTTCTTGAGTTTCAAAAAAAGGGAGGAGATTGTAAACACAAATTATTAAAAGTAGAAGGTAAAAAAAGGTTAAGATTAACTTTTTCCATTGCACTAGATATCTAGCTCTTTCACCTTATTAGCATTAGATTCAATAAACTCTCTTCTAATAGAGGGATCGTATCCCATGAGTATTTCTATCATCTCTTCTGCCATTTCTAAATCTTCCATCTTTATTTTTACAAGTTTTCTAGTGTCTCTATCCATAGTGGTCTCTCTCAATTGGTCAGGGTTCATTTCTCCTAATCCTTTATATCTTTGTATTCTCCATTTTTTATCCCCATATTTTTTCTTCAACTCTTCAAGTTCTTCGTCGGAATAAAGATAAAAATGTTGTTTACCAATCTCAAATCTATACAGAGGAGGTTGAGCAATGTATACATATCCTTCCTCTATTAAAGAACGCATGTATTTGTGAAAAAGCGTCAACACTAAAGTTCTAATATGTGCGCCATCAACATCTGCATCAGTCATGATAATGATTTTACCGTATCTCAATTTAGACAAATTGAACTCTTCTCCTATACCAGTTCCTAATGCAATGATAATATTCGAAACTTGTTCATTTTTTAAAAGTTTTAAAAAATCAGTTTTTTCTGCATTTAGAATTTTCCCCCTCAAAGGTAAAATCGCCTGGTACATTCTATCCCTAGCTTGTTTGGCATTTCCCCCAGCCGAATCTCCTTCAACTATAAAAAGTTCTGATTCGTTTAAATCCCTCGATGTACAATCTGCCAATTTGCCTGGTAGAGTTGTATTTTCGAATATTGTTTTTCTTTTAATGCTGTCTCTGGCTCTTTTAGCAGCAAGTCTTTTTTTATATGCTAAAAACATTCTTTCAAAAATATTTTTTGCTTCTTTTATATTTGCATCAAAATATAAAGATAATTTCTCTGTAGTTATTTGATTTACTGCTTCTCTGGCAACTTTAGATCCCAATCTTCCCTTTGTTTGACCTTCGAAAACAGGATTGGGCATTTTTATATGTATTATGGCTAATAATCCTTCTCTCACATCTTCTCCACTAAAATTCTCGTCTTTTTCCTTTAAAACATTGTACTTTCTTGCATATTCATTTGATAATCTTGTTAGAGCTTGTTTGAATCCAGATTCATGTTCCCCGCCATCGATAGTCCTAATGTTGTTCACAAAAGAGATTACTTCGCTTTCTTCAGAATCCGTATAGACAAAAGCTGCTTCCACTTGAATTTCTGACTCCACTTTACTATATTGATATGATCCGTACATGTAAACCGGCTCGGAAATAGAATTCATCTTCCGCCGTTTCAAGATGTAATTTATAAATTCGTTCAAACCGCCAAGAAAATGAAATTCTTGCTTGTAATCTCTTTTTCTATCTTCAAAGATAACTTTCAAGTTAGGATTTAAAAAGGCTATTTCTTTCAACCTATTCTCTATTAATCGTGATTCAACAGTTATATCTCCATCATCGAATATTTCTTTATCAGGGAGAAATTTCACAACAGTCCCACTCTTGTCTGTTTCGCCTACAATAATTACATCTGTTTGAGGAACACCTCTTGCATACTTTTGATAGTATATTTTCCCGTCTCTGTAAACCTTTACCTCCATATATTCGGACAAAGCGTTAACAACCGATGCTCCTACTCCATGAAGTCCTCCACTAACCTTATAGGCTTTTTTATCAAACTTTCCACCAGCATGAAGCGAAGTCATAACTAACTCCAATGTATTTTTATTTTCAGTTGGATGTATATCTACAGGTATACCTCTTCCGTTATCCTCAACTTCAATAGAATCATCCTCATTCAAAGTAACTCGAATTGTATCACAAAACCCGTTAACATGCTCATCTATGGCGTTATCGATTATTTCATAAACCATATGGTTTAACCCTGTTTTACCCGTTGATCCTATGTACATTCCAGGTCTTAACCTAACAGGTTCTAACCCTTTCAAGACCTTTATATCGTTTCCAGAATAAGTTTTTTCTACCATTTAAACACCTCCACAAGCGTTTCTCAAGAAACAATTCTAATTCTATTTATCGTTTCATTTTCCAGAATAGAATTTATCGCGTTCAATAATAATTTTTCCCTAAAAAGTATTTCCTGTTTAACATAATTGTCAGCACAGGCTATTTCCACTATCTTATCTTTTAAGAGATAATTTTTAACTGTTACATTTTTTGATAAATTCTCAGGAATATACTTAGGTAATTCTTCTCTTAATCTTTTTATTATATATATTTTTTTGTAAACCAAATTTTTTTTAGAAAGTTGTTTTAAAACACCTTCAAATTTTTTCTCCATTTTAGACCATCTTAATAGTAAAGTATTCCTCTCAATCTTCTATTTTTTCTGTTATAAAATCTTTCCAATTGTCAAGAATAGCTTCCGTTACTACACCAGGTACAGTAAAAGTAAAATCAGGAAAAATTCTTCTAACAGGTACTACACCTCTTGAAGTGTGGGTAAGAAATACTTCCTCGGCAGATAAAAGTTCCCATACTTGAACATTTGCTTTCTCTTCAACTTCTAAAGATAAATCATTTGCTAACTCAAGGACATCTTCTCTAGTTATCCCTGGTAATATCCCCGATGAAATATGAGGCGTCAATAAAACACCTCCACTGACATAAAAAATATTAGAGTATGTACCTTCGGTTACATTACCGAACTCATTTAAAACGATGGAATCATAATAATAATCATATTTTTTATGGATGTATTTGATTGAACCATTTAAAGGTGTTTTTACATAATAAGGAATAATAGGAGACGAAGTTTTTCTTTCTCTCGCTATATTAACTACAACACCTTCTTCGATCAAATCTACATCCTCTTTCAACTCTTCAACAAAGCAATAAAATGTTTTATATTTAGAAGTGAAAGGAGTTACATATATTTTAAATCTGAATTCTTCATAATTATGAATCTTTTTTGCCTGATTTAAAATTATTTTTATCTTTTCAAGAGGTGGTATTTCAAATGCCATAAAATCAGCAGATCGTTTCAATCTATCATAATGTCTTTTTAAATTGTAAGGAATACCTGAATAAGTTCTAAGTACATCATAAATCGAATAACCATTCACGAACCCTTCATCATCTCCACTAACCAATGGAAATTCTACCCACTCTTTACCATTATAGAACATTCGATACCACCCCTTTATTTTCTTTAGACAAAGAAGATATCACCGTACTAAAAAACTCACCTTTTTCAATTTTTTTCTCATGAAATTGAACATTATGGGGGATGTAATATTCATCGTATCCAAAAAGACCTTTTTTTGAGCTACTTTCTGTTAATACTTTAACTCTAGACCCTAACATATCATTCAAGTAATTTTTTCTTGAGAGATCAGCAATTTTATCCATTTGTGAAAGTCTGTCTTTTTTTTCATTTCCAGGTATCTGATTTTGCATCTTAGCTGCTACAGTTCCCTCACGTAATGAGTACCTAAAACTATGGACTTTTAAAAGCTTCAGTTCTTCAATTGAATCAAACAGGATTCTTAAATCTTCCTCATCTTCACCAGGAAAACCAACTATGAGATCACAAGTAATAGAAAACTTTGAGTCGTATTTTCTTAAGTTTTCGATGGCTGTATAAATCATTTTTCTATTATATTTTCTATGCATTGATTGTAAAATTTTATCAGAAAAATGTTGAATCGAAAGGTGTATGTGTTTTTCAAATATTGGATAAGAATTCAATATGGTAGACAAATTGTCAGTAATTATTTCAGGATATAGAGACGTTATTCTTATTCTAATTTCTTTATCAGCAAAACTCTTCCCGATTTGATTTAATAGTTCTTCTAAGGTTTCTGAATTGTCCATTCCATAATATCCCAAATTTGTTCCAGTTAGCACTATTTCTTTATACCCTTTTTCAATAAATTTTTCTATACTTTTTATAACTTCTTCTGTTGGTAAACTGACTATTTTTAATCCTCTCAAGAATCTTATTTTACAGAATGTACATGAGTTAATACATCCTTCTTCAATAGGTAAAAAGATCCGTGTTCTGTCACCATACGGTTCGTTGGGAACTAATATGTCATATTTTTCATTATGGAACCAAAAATGTTTATCTGAGTATATACCTTCTTCACACAATAAACGGTCTATTTGTTTTTTTTCTAAATTACCTAAGACCAAATCGGCGCCTACTTTTTTTAATTCTTCGGGATCAGATACAGAATAACAGCCTGTAGCTATAATCTTGGAATTTTCATTTGATTTTTTTAATCTCCTAATTGTTTGCCTTACCTTTCTTTCAGCCTCTGAAGTTACGGCACAAGTGTTTAAAACGTAGATATCACTCTTACCCATTTTTTCTTCAAATACAATATCAAAATGAGGAGATAGTTTCTCGGCCATCGCTTGACTTTCAGCTTGGTTCATTTTACATCCAAAAGTAATAAAAGAAACTTTACGCTTCATATTCTATTTCACCAGTCAATGTTCTACTAAGTAAACCTATTCTTCTAATAACCCCCACTAATCTTTCATTGTCATCAACAACTGGCAGAACCTTTAATTTATTTTTTATTATTACATCTGCTACATGTAAAACCGTATCATCAAAGTAAACCTTAAATGGCTTTTTTATCATAAAATCAGATACTGGACGATCCAATATTTTTTTTAATCCATTAAAAAATTGATGGCTATCCGGTATAAAAGAAGTAGTTTCCATAAGCTTCAAATACCCCGGAAGTGAGGCGTCAATGATACCACTTTCGCTTAAATATCCCACCAGTCTAAAATCACTTGTAACTATGGGAAGCGCAGATAAATTATGCCTACGACATACCGTAATAAAACGCTCTACTTTCTCATCTTCCATTAAAGACGTTAGATCTCTCTCCATTATTTCCTTAGCTTTCAAGGTAAACACCTCTTTGTTATTCTAATCTTTCAATGGAAAACCTACTTAAACTTCTTTTTATATCTTCTAAAGTTCCTATCTTTTTTTCTATATAATCCGTTTTGGAAATGGCACTAGCCATACCGAATTTTGCAGCTTCAAAATAATTAAAATTATAATTTATAATATAATATATTATTCCCGACATAAATGCATCTCCTGCTCCAAAAAGATGTGATTTCTCAATCCTTTCTTCTGGATTAAAAAGCCAGACACCCTCATTTGTTGTTATCACATCACCAAAAATCTGATAACTCATAACAACTAATCTGGCACCATTTTCTATAATTTTTTTTGAAGCATCAATAAAATCATCTATACTTTCAAGGGTTTTCCCGAAAATTTCTGCTTTTCTTCTAAAGTCTGGTCTAACAACGGTAGGGCAATTATTTAAAATAGCTTTTTCAAAACACGGTCCAATTGATTCCATGTAAGTAGTTTTTCCTCTTTTCTTAGCTTCAAACATCAGATCGGAATAAACATCAGTTTTCAAGCCAGGAGGAACACTTCCTGACACTACGACATGTTCCACTAATGAAAGAGAATTTTTATATCTCCTTAAAAAATGATCGTAATCTTCATCATTAATGAAGGGACCTTTACTGTTTATTAGAGTCATTACTTCCTTCAAGGGATCTATTATTTCAATGTTTTCTCTACTTTCTTCTTCTGAATAAACAAAATTCATCGTTATATTTTCATACGCAGAAAGCTTACTCTGAATAACCCTACCTATGTGTCCCCCCAAAAAACCTGTTACTATCGATTTCATTTGCAAATTAGATAGCATTATTGAAACGTTAATACCCTTACCTCCTGGTTCCATTTTGGAATTTGAAGGATTTTCTATTCTATACATGTTACCTACTTCAAAATTATCAATTATAACTTCTCTATCCAGCGAAGGATTTAATGTGACAGATAAAAAATCGTACTCCATCGATTTCCTCCTAATACCATTATTATTTTACTATTATGGAAACCCCACACTTGCTATAATGCCCTTTTCTTCCCACCCCTCGTTTCTAAGAAAGGACTATGTACTATAACTCTCTATCTTATTAGAATAATCTTTTATTTTTTATATTATACCATATCAAACCTAAGTATTATTAACTGAAAAATTAAAATAACGGGTAGAAAATACCCGTTATTTTAAAAGATAATACTACTTTTGAAGAATCAATATTATGCTTTTTTATCCAGTGCTAATTTTTCTTCATTTTCTGAATATCTTCTCATCCTTACTTTGTAGTTATATACACCTCTTTTTGAAGGATACTTCTCAGCGTAGCCTTCTTCGTACCAAAGTTTATCGGCATATTTTTTCCATTCTTCGGCAAGTTGGTCTAATTCAGGAGCTAATTCATTCACGGTTCGCTCACTACCAGGATGTTGTGGAATAGCGTTGAACTTCTTTACCATTGCCCTGAATACTTTTGGATTGTCTATTATGGGGCATGGTCTAAATAAATTATTGGAATAGGGAATGGTCCTCTTATAAGCCTCAAAAAATGGTGATTTTAAAATATCTATAATTCGTTTTTCCCTTATATTATCCACGGCAAACTGTTGGAAGACACATGGTTCAGCATAACCTTTGGCGTTTATATGTAAATATTTAGCTCCCGCTGCTAAACAACCGTTAGTTAAGAAACCATGATTCCAAAAATCAGCAACAAACGCAAACTTTCCACCTAACCTTAACTCTTCCAATTTGTAGAATCTTTCATACCTTTGTTCGGCAGTAGGTACTAAATCCATCGAAGCATCTGCTCCTACGGGCATAAATTGGAAAACCCATGCATAACTCACATTGTTTTCTTTTAAATATTCCCAAAAATCATCACTCATTATTGCATCGTGATTCTTTCTTGTTGCTGTGACAGAGGCTCCATATATTACCCCATTTTCACTTAAGAGCTTCCAAGCGTTTTGAATTTTTTCAAAAACACCCTTACCTCTTCTCCAATCGGTATCAGCTTCATATCCTTCTACTGATATAGCCAATGTAGCGTTACCCAATTCAGCTAATTTTTTAGCGTTTTCTTCATTAATTAACGTTCCATTCGTATAAAGCAAAAAGTAAGAATCGCTGAACTCTTCTAGTACATCGAATAGATAAGGATATACAAATGGCTCTCCACCTGTTATAATGAAGAAATAGATGCCTAAATCATTGAATTGTCTTATTACATCAAAAATTTCTTCTTTGGAAAGCATATACTTGTGACCATACATAGCAGCGTAACAACCCACGCATCTGAGGTTACATGCATATGTTGGAGAAAGCACAGCTAATTTTGGAAGGACGATCCCATATTCATGCATCTTATCCTGTCTCGTTTTTTCGCCAACTGCAAATTCGTTGATGATTAGATTGTTTATTATTTTTTCAACAACTTTGGGATTAGATTTCTTGAACAAATTAGCCCAATTCTCCAGCATCGGATCATGATTTTCTGCCCCAGTTGCTAATTTTCTAAGCCCACTTTTTGCAGGTTCCTTAGAGAATTTTGATAATGTCCATAACAACTTCCCAAGTTGATCCACATCAGAATGCCTTACAACGTTTGCTACTAATTTAGAACTTTGTTTAAGTAACATATTTTTCATTGAGTCCACAACTGCCATACCGGACACCTCCTAATTTTTGTCATCTTCTGTAAAACATAAAATCATTTTTTTAAAATTATTCTTTATTTCATCATTAGAAAATTCTATTCCTACGGCCCTGTATATAACTAAACCATCAAACATCGCTTGCAGCATAAAAGCTTTCGTTTTTGAATTAAATAATTTTTCAAATTTGCCAAGGATCTTTCCGTAATTTTCTTTGAATGTTTGAGTTAAAATTTTCATCATACTTTGATCATGTGTAGAATTTATTAAAATTTCAAACAATCGCATCAATTCTTTTGAAGGAAAAGTATTTAAAATTTCCGAATAAAGATTTGCATAAAAATCAGCACTTGCTTCCACACAATCCTGAGAGGGCACTGATTCATTTTCTTCGAAAAAACCTTGGACTTTTTCTAAAAGAGCACTAAAAGCAGAAACAATTAGTGCATTTTTATTTTTGAAATAGTTGTATATAGAACCCTTCGATAAGTTACACGAAGAGGCAACATCTTCCATCGTTAGATTTGACAAACCTTTTTCGCTTATTAATTCCAACGTTTTTTCAGCAATGTATTTTTTTCGTTCTTGCTTATCCAAAATCTTTAACCCCTGGTTCATTTGGATCACCTCTTTTCTGACTGACTGGTCAGTCAGTTAAATTATAAACTATTGTGAAAAATAATTCAAATATGACTGAATTTGTCTAATTTAATAACGTACATTTTATAATAAGAAATAACCCTTTATTTAAAGTCAATAGAAAGCACATATATTAAATAAAATAACAATCGTATGTTCTTAACTTAATATTTTCAGAAAAGATATTCTAATTACATATTTTCGTTGAAAAAGTTACTTTTTTGTTTTTTTGAATTGGTCGACTCTTTTCCTCAATATTTTCCAAAGTGACTCTTAAAAAAATATAGTTGAAAAAACCCAGTTATGTTATAATTTAGTTGAAGAAAATATTTTTTATAAATTATAAGGTGGCAAATGAATGCTATTTTTAGTAGTAAGGGTTGACGAGATCAGTCTAAAAAATAAAAATAAAATGTCTTTTATGCATAAACTTAAAAACAACATCCAAAGCAAAATTTCCGGGAACTTCATTTTCAAGGTTAACAACAATAGAATATATCTAATTCCTCAACAAAATAAGGGAATAACCGTTAAAGATATCGATATTCTAAAAAAGATTTTTGGAATGCATTCATCTTCAATAGCTGAAAAAACTGAATTAAATATAGATTCAATTAAAAATAAAGTCTACGAAGTAGCAAAAAAATCTCTTGAAAACAACAATTATGGTACTTTTAAAATAGGCGTCAATAGAGCCAATAAATCTTTCCCCTACAACAGTCAAGAATTTGCTGGAATAATAGGTGAATTTATATTGAACAATTTCCCTAAACTAAAAGTTGACTTAAATAACCCCGAGCTTAATATAGAAATAGATATTAGAAAAGATGGTACGTTTATATTTGGCAATCGTTTAAAAAGACTGAGCGGATTACCCGTTGGTACATCTTAAAAAGGTTTTACAAAAAATAAAACAATTAAATTATCCCAAAAATTCGGATTGTATGAAACATTTATTTTACCATACGAAGATTCATGTAGCGTATTTATACCTTCTAAACCTGCCACTAAATCAAATACAAATTACATAAACTCAATTGAGGATTCTTTACAACATCTAAGTGAATTGGAAAAAGATGCTTTAGATGAAGCTAAAAAGTATAAGATTGAGGATAGTAAAGTCTCAGAAATTGATCACTTTGAATCATTGTCTCATGTATTTTAAAGAAAAGGGAAGAAAAAAGGAGGACAATTCATGAAAAAGGTATTAGAAACAATAAAGGCAATATTCTTCACAATATGGTTAATTATCGGATTTCTCGGAGTTGTAATTGTATATGGAAGTTATGTATTGATAAAAGCCAATATCTTGGAAAAAAGAAAGGGACACAAAGTCTCTCAAGAATATATTAGAAAGGTTGTATCTTGGTTTGGAAAAGTTACTTTTAAATTCTTAAATAGTAAGATTTCAGTTCATGGTGAAGAGAATATTCCTCAGCAAGGCCCTTATGTAGTAGTAGCGAATCATCAAAGCCTTTTCGATATTCCTTTAATTTTAGGATATATATATCCCACAGCTTTTATTGCAAAAAAAGAGCTTTCTATGATTCCTATATTAGGAAATTTCATCAAAAGACTTGGCTCTATCTTCATAGATAGGAATAATTCAAAAAGTGGCGCTATAGCTCTTAAAAAATTTGCAAAAATATCTCAATCAGGGGAAATTATAACTATTTTTCCTGAAGGAACAAGGAGTTTAGATGGTCAAGTAGGTGAATTTAAAAAGGGAGCTCTTTTAATCCCTTTTAGATATAATATAAAAATATTACCTGTCACAATAGACGGAACTATCAAAATGAGCAAAAAAGGAAGCGTCTTTATCAAACCTTCGAATGTTAATCTATTCATACACGAACCAGTCGAGCCCAAACTTTTCGCTAGCGAAGGAGAATTAAGAGAATGTCTCAAAAGCATAATCAGCGAAAAGGTTACAAGCGAACCTCAACTAGCTTTGAAAGAAACAAGAGCGTAATTTCAGTTTCTTAAAGGAGGTTTTCAACCATGAAAAAAGTAAGCAATGTTACTATGGGAATAGATAAAGTTTCAAATTCACCGATAGTTTTTTTAAAGGTAGAAGATACAAACGTTGTTGTACCAATATGGATTGGGCCATGTGAAGCTGGTGTTTTGGCTTTGATATTGAGAAACGAAGATTTTGAAAGACCTTTAACGCACGATCTCATTGGTAATATTATTGAACAACTTAAAGCTCAACCTATTAAGATAGAAATTGACCAATTCAAGCAGGATATTTATTACGCTAAATTAGTCCTGAAAGATAGTGGTTCAAAAGAGATCTATATCGATGCCAGGCCGTCTGATTGCATAATTTTATCATTAAAAAACAACTTACCTATTTACATAGACGAAGAAATAGTATCCGAACACGGTATTGAAGCTTCTTTTATAAACGCAGAAGAACAAAGCGATTTCAGACAAGATATTGAAAACTTCGATATAGACGAACTGAGAAGGAAGTTCGAAAATAAAAATAAAACTGAAGATGAAGATGAAGATGACGAATAATTTTTTCTAAAAGCACGAGGTGAATCAATGGCATTTCTAAAATTATTAGAGTTTAAAGATTTCTTTGACAAGAAGATAAAGAATTTTTTCGAAAATTTGGACCTGGAAGATCATTTAAAAGAGCCACTGTTTTATTACATAGAAAATGGAGGCAAAAGACTTAGACCCTGGATAATATATAACTTCGGACAAATAATCTCTATAAATAAAAAGAATTTAATTGACATTGCGATAGCTGTCGAAATTTTACACTCATCATCCTTGATACATGATGATCTACCTGCCTTAGACAATGCAAAGTTAAGAAGAGGAGCTCTAACAACTCATTTAAAGTTTGGAGAATATAAAGCCATACTAGCTGGAGATTATGGGTTCACTCTCCCACTACAGATTGTTGCCGGTTTAGATAATATTAAAGAAGGGAACAAACTTCTCTTAATGGATTATTTTATAAAAACCATTTTAAAATTATTTCAAGGAGAAATGGAAGATTTAATCTTCGAAAAAGAAGATAAAAATGTAGGTGAGAAAGAAATTCTTGAGATGTATTCAAAGAAAACAGGGGCGCTTTTTGGTTTTTGCTTTGCATCTCCTTTTTTAATGGCTGGGGAAGCAGAGCTTGCTAAAGAGATGAATAAAATAGGAACTGATTTTGGTGTTTCTTTTCAAATTTTCGATGATTTAAAAGATATCTTCACTAAAGAAGAAGATATTGGAAAAGAAACTAATAAAGATGTAAACAAAAAAACTCTTTTAAATTTTTATAAGTTTCAAGAAACACAAATAATAGCCGATAATATGTATATAAATGTTTTACAAAAATTGGAAGACCTAAATCTAACAGAACTATCTCAACTTTTGAAAGAAGTTCGAAAAATCATAGAAACTAGATAGCTATTTCTAAAGGAGCTGACAGAGTTATTAAATTTAAACCTTTCAACTTTTTAAATAAAATTAAATATATGGAAAAAAAATACAAAATTCTCTTATCGATTGTTGTAATAGGTATTTTAATTCTTGTTTTTTCTATTATTTTTAAAAACATATTTTTGCCTCCAAATCAGATAACTCCTTCTTTTACAAATATTCAAATAATGGTTCCTGATTTTGCTTTTCCTTCAAAGAAACACATTGATATTAGCGTGGTGGATAAAAGTTCTGCAGAATATCAAGAATTGATCAACTACAAAAATTTTTACGGTGAAATATATAAAATTACTTTCTCAGATGAAAGTAATGAATCCTCTATTTTACCAATTACCGTAAGATACAAGATTCCAAAGGATAATTACTTTGGAGATAACTTCGTCAATTTCTCCTTGGCATACATCACACAGGAAGAACCTCCTGTTATCTCTGAATTCAGTGGGGAAAAATTAGTAAAAATAGATGACGAGTATTACATAGAAGCACAAACATTCCAAATAACTAAAGTAAATTATATAGGTCTAGTCATTGAATCTCCACAAGAATCATCCAGTGGACTCAAGGTTATAAAAGAAGCACCACCAACTCTTGAACCTGATATTATTTTAATTTCTGGAACTGATATTAATTTCTTAGGAAAGATAATGAATGTACCTGAAAATGGTTATCCACAATCTTTTTGGTCCTCCCTTTTTCCAAATAGAACCATTTGGAGTTACAATTACCCACTGACATCTACTAGAAGTAAAAATTACAACGATTCTTTTATCAGTTTTGTTGAAAGAACAGGGATTGATAGTTACATTGAATTTGAAGGAAGGCGTCTCGCTCAAGAACTTTCTAGATTTCCTAATAAAAAGTTTGACATCATTGCACATGGCATTGGCGGATTAATTGCTAGATATGCTTTAGAGTCTACTCAAACAATTCAAAATGTTGAAAATTTAGTACTCATTTCTACTCCAAATAAAGGAAGTAACCTAGCAAACCCCCTTTTTTTCACTTTACTCTTTGGAAAAAACACAGACATTTTATCTCAATTGTTTAATGTTGAGGATAGCACGATATTAAAAATCACTTTGCAAATTGGTTCTTACCTTGATCAAATAAATTCGTACTATGAAGATCTTATTCCTGACTCTGAATTTCTGAATAAATTAAACTCTTTTGGCATAAGAAATGACATCAGATATTTAACGATTATTGGGAGTAGTCCCGCAATTGATGAAGATTTATCAAATAAATACATTGCAAGGCTGTATCCAGAATTTGTTCGAGGAAAGGGAGATGGAATAGTAAGTGTTGACAGCGCTAACTTAGAAGGAATTGATAAAACTTACTATTCTCAAAAGAGCTTTTATGAAATTTACAATGATTCAGATGTTTTGAATATAATAGTTAATTTTTTAGAAGAATCCGTCCCTTCATATTCAGTGGAGCCCTTTACAGATGATAATTTCGTCGAATACACATACGAAACAGTAGAAGGTACCCCAACTCCAGATCAAAGTGAAAATCCCCGCCCAACTATTATTTCTACTTTTAAACTCCCTTCAGCGTATAAAGAAAGTACAATTTTACTAAATCCAATGAAGCAAGGAGAAATAGACGAAGATACAATGAGCATTATCGAAGTAGGAGAAAATATTTACTTTAAAAGTCCTAATGCTATTTACAACAGCAAACTAGAAAAAATATTTTCAAATAAAATTATGGGAGGATTACTATTTAACAACCAATACTATTTATCTACTGTTGATGGAGTATACATTTTGAATGAAAACGGCAAAATTGATAAAATTAATTCACAAACACCTTCTAAAGGTACCGAAATTTATTATTTACCAAATGTAGGGTTTTTAAGTGTGGAATATGAACCAAACAATTGTAATGTCTATCTCAACGATTCTCTGATAAATGAAGGCAGCAATTTTATATCATTAAAAGTAATAAATGGGGAAGTATATGTCATCTTTGAGGATAAAATATCAAAACTACAAAACATGGATATTGTGGAAATGATAAATACTTCTACAATTCAAGAAGTTTTGGGAACTCAGTTAGGAGAGATTACTGATTTTGCTTTATATAACAATAACTATTTTATTTTATTTTCAAACTATAAATTAGTTCTGTGGGATAGTTCAAAAAATGGGTTACAACTCATAGAAGACGGAAACATAGGAAAATTAAAATTACAAATATTTAATGATAAATTATTTGTATTTGGGAAAGATCATGTGAGTTACTTACTTTTAAAAGAAGCTACTTTCCCCGGTTTTTTTCAAAAATATGATACTAACGCAATAGATGTCTTTATTGATAAAAACGGCAAAGGATGGATAGTCACTAAAAATAACCGAATTGAAATACTTACCTTTTCTATTTTGTTGTGAGGTGAGTCAATATGAAAAAAGCTATCACATTGTTGATAATTTTGTTCCAAATAATGCTAATATTTGCTGATAATTACGAAGTTGCCTACGAATACTATATGAACGGCTTAAACTACTATAGAAATGCCCAATATGATTTAGCTCAAGATTTTTTTGAGCAAGCTTTGCAACTATCACCTAGATTAGAAAGTGAAATACCCGAAATAAAAATGTATCTAGGATTATCTGCATTTCACAACAAAGATTATGCCTCAGCTAAAATATACTTGCAACCCCTAAAAGGTATCCCCATTGTGGATGAAGCTCTAAGTGTTATTGAATCTACATCTCAACAATCAGAGGTTTTAGACACATCAAACCTAAAAATTAATAATACTCAACCGTTGGAAGAAGAGCAGCAAAACTTTAATCTTTTAACCTTTTTTACCATAATGCTAATAATATTTGCTATTTCCTTAGCTGCCTCATTTTTTACTGTTTTTTTAATTCGTCGGCATGTTACTTTTGAGAAAAAAGAGAACGAGTTAAATAATATGGAAACTCTGACCAATATAAACAAAGTCGAAACTCAAGGAATCAAATACAAAACAATAGACCAATTTGATGAACCATACATAAAAAACGTTTGGCAAGTATCATCCCCTTTAAAAAAACTTATTGGGATAACTTCAAATGAAGACCCTTCACTAGAAGAAGCTAATGTATCGAAAGACCACAAAGAAGGCAAATTAAGTGAGATAGAAGACCTTGAGAATAAACTTGATAAGGATATAAACGATATCTTGAAAGAATCAAGTCTGGAAGAGATTGAAGAAATTCTAAATGAGTTAGAAGGTAATGGTGACAAAAGTAGAGTTCAAGAACCAACTACTCTTGAAGAGGAAAGTAACGGAAAGAACCAAGAAGCGTATTCTCATTTGGAAAATGTCATAAAACCTGATTCTGAGATAAAAAATAACTTTTCTTCGATAATGAAAAAAGAAGAAAAAGAATTATTATTTGAAGATGATTTAGATCTTGGGCTTTTTGATATAACTAAGGAATTAGAGACAAAAAAGATTTCTCAAAATAATATACAAAAGTTCTTTCATAAATTATTTTATGACGTTAACAAGGATAAAATATAATTAAAATATTAAATATTGATTTTGTTTTATATTATTGGTATAATATATTTGATTTAAAATAAAAATTTCAAATGCGGATGTGGCTCAGTTGGTAGAGCTCCAGCTTCCCAAGCTGGGAGTCGCGGGTTCGAGTCCCGTCATCCGCTCCAAAAACGAAAGGGGCTTAATGAAGCCCTTCTTTGTTTGTATGAGGTGTAAAAATGGCTTTGAAGATTGAAAGCGGCAAATTTAAGAATACCAATATAGAAACAGTTGATGATCGTAGGACGAGATATACTCCCGCTACTTTAAGAAGAGCTCTGATAAGCATTTTTGATTTTACAGGAGCTAATTTTTTAGAATTTTTTGCAGGTAGCGGCATAATGAGTTTTGAAGTTTTAAGTAATGGGGCAAAAAGTTCTACAATGGTTGATATTTCGACTAAGGCCGTGAGCTCGATTTTAAAAAACGCTGAATCTTTAGGGGTACTAAATAAAATAAAAGTTATAAAATCAGATTTTAGAAAATCTATTACAAAACTTTCAAATGAACAGTTTGATTACATATTTGCTGATCCACCTTTTAATAACAGTTATGTCCAAGAATTTTTGAAATTCATAGATTCAAATGTATTTTTAATTAGAAACGGCGGCTACATCATTATTGAAAAATATAAGAATGAAAAATCTGATTATATACCTAAAAATTTAATTAGAGAAGAAGTAAGAGATTACGGTGATATTGAAATTCTAATCTTTTTTAAACCTTAAAAAAAGGGCCTTAATAAGGCCCTAATTTGGAAATGAATTCTTCCGGGGACAGAACACTCCAGGAGGGAGGGTAACCTACAAAAGTGCTCTGTAGAGATATTATACATCATGAAATTTTTTTCTCAAAATCTAATTATAGGCAATTACTTTCAATTAGCAGCGATTAAAGTCGTTTAACCCCATTTAAGTCAATAAATCTCAAAAATAGAAAAAATTTCATTATTTGATATTATATTTTTATCAAATGGAACGTTGGAAAAAAGAGGTACGTAATCTAATGTATGCCCAAAAGTACTCCAATTTATACCCACAGGATCGTTTAACGCTTCATAAAAACTTTTGATTATTGGCGATTGATAAGTTACATTTTCTTCTGAATTCTTGGTATCGTAAAACTCTTTTTCTAAATCAAGCGTCAAACCCAATTTTTCTTGAAACTCTTCATAGTTCTTAGATTGGTTAAATGTACTTATCAGCTTTTCATAAGAAAACTCAGTGGGTTGAAGCTTATTCAGCGCCAAAAAACCATCGCCTAAACTCAAACCTCCTGTTGAATGATCCGCAGTTACTATGATTAAGGTTTCTTGAGGATATTGCTTATAAAAATCGATAGCAACTTTTACTGCACTATCAAAATCTAATATTTCGTTTATCAATGAATAAGTATCATGTGCGTGTGCAGCGTGATCGATTCTTCCACCTTCTATCAGAATGAAAAAAGGAGAACCTTTAAATTTACTCAACGCATAATTTAAAGTTTCTTCTAACGTAACTCTTTTCGGATCGTCTGTTAAAAAAGTAAAATTTCCATAATACAACATAACAATTTCATTACCAGGAAACGGAATTTTACTTAGTTCTTCTGTGTATAAATATCCATACTCTTTTGTGTTTCTATCCTTAAAATAAGCTTTTCCTCCCCCTATGAAAAGATCAAAATTGCTTTCTAAAAGATCTTGCATTATCTCTTGGTAATCTCTTCTATTTTCAACGAAACTATAAGCCCCCGCCGGGGTAGCATCGATGATGGTGTTAGTTGTTATGACACCAATTTTGTACCCTCGTTTTTTTAATTCATAAGTAATGGGCAGTATCTTTTCATCATCAGGATTAATGTTTATCCTGTCGTTGTAGGTTTTTTCTTTAGATAAAATTGCCGTTATGGCTGCTGCTGAATCCGTTACTCCGTTAATCGAAGAAGTTTCAACCATTCCATAGTAAGGTAGTTCAAGCATGTGCAGTTGATCTGTGTATAAATATTGTTTGTACATATTAGATAACTGCATATGTGGAATTCCCATTCCATCGGCTATAAACAAAAAAACATAGTCAAATGAAAAAGAAAAATACCCTAAAAGGGCAAGGAGAAAAACCAACAGAATTTTTTTCACTTCTAACACCTTCGTTGTTTAATTAATGTTTTCGACTAAATTTTCAAACCTTTTGTCATCTAATCTATCAAAATTATTTAAAATGTATCTTTCTATATCAAATATTTTTTCTTTGTCAAAATCCAACCATTCCATGAAGGATATTACACTTTCCCCATAAGGTTCATCATAAAAACCTGATTTTTTGAGTTCTAACTCTTTCAAATACTCCTCTGGATAAACTTCTCTAAGAAACAATAATGAATTAGTTTCTGCTAATATTTCATGCCAAGTATCCGTTGGGGAAGCCTTCACCTTGTAACCGAAAAAATAATGAGATAACTCATGAACTAAATCCTTGCTAGAATTAACAACGTAGACACTTGGCAAAACTTGAAAAGACCTACTTTGATCCATATAAATAATATACATAGGTTCATCGATTTCTGAAATATTTTCTAAAAAGTCTTTAGATTCAACAACTAACTCCTCTAACCATTTTTCATTATAGAAAAAATTATCAAGGTTATAAAGGTTATAAAGAGTATTTTTATTTTTGAAATAAACCATTGCCGATGAATCGTTACTTTGCCTTTGAACTAAAGAATCTCCGCTTTGACGTAGCAAAAATCCGTTTTGTACATTTAGCAAGATAAACTCCTCAAAAGGTATTTCTTCGTAAAAAAAGATGTTTTCCTCTTTGAAGGTATATTGAATGTCATCATAGAAAATCACCTGTGTTAATCCCGTCGAAAATACTCTAATATTGTTATCTCCTTCATCAACTAAAGTAACAGGATAAAAGAAAAAAAATAGAAATAAAATAAAAACAAAAATAGCGAGTAGAGCACTTTTTCTATTATCGATGCCCATTTTTATTCCTTTCTTCACACTTAAAATATTATCCAATTCTTATACTAATTATTAGGTAGATCACATACAAAGAAAGCAATACAGCTCCCAAACCTCTTCCAACTTTTCTATCTTTTTTCATCATCGTACCAAACAACAAGACTAAAGCCAGTAAAAGACCATATGACACATCAAAAGCAACTGATCTATCCGCGCTGGCACCATTTATTAATGCTGATATGCCCAGTATGGCAGCGATATTGAAAGTATTGGAACCAACTATATTTCCCATCACAATATCATCTGAATGTTTGATCGCTGCAACAATAGCGGTTACTAATTCCGGAAGGGAAGTCCCTACTGCAACAATAGTCACCCCTATCAAAGATTCTGAGATTCCAATATTTTTAGCAAATATAACTGAATTGCTTACCGTCAGTTCTCCTCCTATTATCAACATAGCTAATCCTAAGGCAGAGAAAGTGATTATCTTAGCCCAAGACTCTTCCTTTTCGACTTTTTTCATTTCATCGCTTTCTACAAGTTGTTTCCTGAGTTGTTGATCATTTTTTGCCATATAATAAAGATAAGCCGTAAAAATAAGAAAAAAGGTTATAAGTATCATACCATCGTATCGAGTTAATACGCTATTCCCTTCCATCATCATTGCAAATATAACCACTGAAATAATAACCAAAAAAGGCATTTCTATGTTTACTGTAGATTTTTGAACTTTTGTTGGAGATATTAAAAAAGAGATCCCTAAAATCAATCCAATATTTGCAACGTTCGAGCCAAGAACGTTTCCTAATCCAACACTGGCACCTCTTATTGACGAAGAAACCGTAACAACTAATTCAGGTGCACTGGTACCAAAAGCCACCACAGTCAAACCTGCAAACAGTTCAGAAACACCTAGTTTTTTTGTCAATCCAAGGGCTCCTTCTATTAACCTATCTGCCCCTCTTATTAATAGAAAAATACCTAAAGCTATCAATAGAATATTTATCAATCAATATTCACTCCTTTTTTTCGACGATTACTCTTTTATTTCTGAGGTATACAAAAAGCAAAGAACCCAACACTATCAATATAAAGCTTATAACTACAGCAACTCGTAGATCCCCAATATAGAGACTGTCCGTTCTTAACCTTTCAATAGGAATTCGCCCAATAGAATAAAGAATTAAATACAGAGCAGTCACTTCTCCATATGTTTTTCTCTTATTTCTAATAAAATAAAACAATATTAGAAATACCAACAAATTCCATGCAGATTCATACAAGAATGTTGGATGAAAATACTCATAGGCTTCATACCCTGGCATTCTATCCGGTAATGAAATGTACATCTTCCAGGGAAGATTTGTTGGTGAACCGTATGCCTCATGGTTGAAAAAATTACCCCATCTTCCAATAGCCTGAGCTAACGGTAAAACAAAGGTGAATAAATCTAACCCTTGAAGAAATGTAAAGGTACACTTTTTTTTCAAACGTGTATACAAAAAAACTACCAAAAAAGCAGCCAATATTGCTCCATGTATAGCCAATCCTCCATGCCATATCTTAAAAATTTCTGAAGGCTTTTGAGAGAAATATTCAAGATTAAAAAGAACATAATATAGCCTTGCACCTATAATCCCAAATATAATTCCCAAAGAAACAGCGGTGAAAAGATCATCTTCATTTATTTTTTCTCTTTCAGCTTCTTTTTGAGCAATAAAAGTTGCCAACAGTATGGATGAAGCAATTAACAGTCCATACCATCTTATTTCTAATGGACCAACTGTAACTAAAACAGGGCTGAAATACCATTCCCCAGAAAAACTTTTTGGTAAAATAATTATACTAATGACTAAAAAAGAGGCTATCGAAACCAACAAAGTGTTTAAAAAGACTTTATCTCTTTTCATGTTTTTCCTCCTAAAGACTTAAAAATCTCTATAGAACGTTGACCAAATGTATTGAATCTCCATATCTTGTTTGCAATTCGTGTTTTAAATTAGGATATCTATCGAAACTTTGGATAGTTGCTAAAAATCGCTCTACCTTTTTTCTTGAATTCTCTATTATATTTATATCTTCGACTAAATCCAAAAATTTAAATTCTGGTATCCCGTGCTGTTCCACTCCAAAGAATTTTCCTGGTCCCCTCCATTTTAAGTCAATTTCTGCCACTTCAAAACCATCTAACGTCTTAGAAAAGGAGTTCATTTTACTTTTTATCTCATTGTTGGCATCATCATCTATTACTAAAAAACAATAAGACTGTTTATCACTTCTGCCCACTCTTCCTCTGAGCTGATGCAATTGAGATAATCCAAAACGATCGGGATGTTCGATGACCATTACCGTAGCATCAGGGATATCTATCCCCACTTCTACTACCGATGTCGAAACTAATATATCATACTCTTTTTGAACAAATTTGTCCATCACGTCATTTTTTTCTGAAGGTGAAAGCCTCCCATGCAAAAGCCCCACTTTATATTCTTCAAATACTTTACTTAGCTCTTCATACATACTGATAGCGTTTTTTAATTCTAAGGCTTCAGATTCTTCTATCAATGGATACACGAAAAAAACTTGATTCCCTTGATCCAATTCTTCTTTAACAAATTCATACAAACTTTTTCTGTTGGATTCAGCAATAAGTATTGTTTTAATAGGTCTTCTACCTTTAGGCATCTCATCAATTAAGCTAACGTCTAAGTCGCCGTAAAAAGTCATTGCCAAAGTCCTAGGAATGGGAGTAGCAGTCATTACCAAAATATCTGGATGATTCCCCTTTTTAATAAGTTCAAGTCTTTGATTCACTCCAAATCTATGTTGTTCATCAATCACCACCAACCCTAGTTTTTTAAATTCAACATCCTGTTGAATAATTGCGTGAGTACCAACTACAACATCAATTTCTCCTAATTTTAGCTTTTCTTTTATTAATATTTTGTCGCTTTCCTTAGTATCTCCTGTTAACAAAACTACTTTCAAACCTAACGGCTCTAAATCTTTTGAAAGCTTCTTAAACTGTTGCTTAGCTAAAACAGAGGTAGGGTTCATAACTGCTGCTTGATATCCAGCTTCACAAACATCTATAATCGCTAGTTCTGAAACAACGGTTTTACCAGAACCAACATCTCCCTGTAAAAGTCTATTCATAGGATATGGAGAAATTAAATCTTTTCTTATTTCTTCATAACTTCTTTTTTGGGCTTGTGTGAGTTCAAAATTTAAAGTATTGAGAAATTTTTTTGATAATTCTCCCTTTATCTCTTTCGTCTCACCTTTTTTCATTTCTTTCATCTTTAACTTTAGATAGATCATTGCTAATTCAAATAAAATTGCCTCTTCGTATTTTAAAGAGTACCAAGCCCTTTCTTTATGATAAATGCTTAAAGGGAAATGAATTCCCTTTATTCGCTTTTTCAAATCTAACAAATTGAACCCTTGAACAAATTCTTCAGGTAAAAATTCTTCTAAAAAATATGTCTGTTGGATGGCTTCTTTTGCTATTCTTCGCATAGTTGTTTGGAAGATACCAAAGGTTAATGGATAAACCGGCAGAATTTCACTTTTGAAATCCTCATCACTTTCAATCACTTGAAAATCTGGAGACTTCATCTGTTTCATACCGTATGAATATTCTATCTTTCCATAAAAAGCGGATTTCACACTTCTTTTTAAATAAGATTTAACGTAATCCTGGTTGAAAAAAGTAACGATTATGACTCCACTGTCATCTTCCACAGAAAAGTTGTAAATAGTTAAACCTTTATTTATTTTGATTTCTTCACTTTTTACTACATTTCCTATTATTACGACTTTTTCGTCCTCTTTGGCGTTGAATATTTTTACCACCTTTCTTCTGTCTTCGTAATCCCTAGGTGGATAGTAAAAGAAATCTTTTAACGAAAAAATACCTAATTTATTTAGAATTAAAGCCCTTTTTGTTCCTACTTTTTTTATATATTTTATATCGGTGAGTGGTGCCAATTTTTTTTCTGGTTTTTCCAAAACTTCATCAACTAAATACCGCTCTTTTAAAATCTTTAAGGAATCCTTTAAGCCTTCTAGACGCCTTTCTTTACGTTCTTCTGACAATGTTTTAAGAGGTTTTGTATAAGCCAAAATCTTCTTAACATCTTCTAAAAGGCCATTTTCTTTAATTACTTTGAAATTATTTTTTGCAATGCTATAAAAACTTGGGAAGATCTCTTCCCAAGTTATCATACCCTTTTCTTTCAGTTGAACTATATAATCAAAAGAATTTATAACTTCTTCAATCATTGCTCATGAAAACTCCTACTTTTTGAGAGAATATTTTTCAACATTACTCAATAACTTTCCTTATAATAATTTTATCATCTTTCTTATAAATTTTATATCCATTCAATTCAACTTCTTCAATGTGACCATCTTCTATAAAAGGCATAACTTTCATCAAAGAAGCATTTTCAACGTAGAAATCTTTCAAGCTACCTTCAAGTGTGTATCCATAAGAGTTTATTTTCAAATAAACAGAAAATACGATCAAAAACCAACTCAAAGATATCAGCAACAAAAATGTCATTACCTTGTTCACTACTTTACCAACCTTCTTGTAAAAAATTCGTAATCACTGAAGAAACTTTCGATTCTATCTTGATATCTAGTATAATTAGGAGATCCTTCTTCTTTTTGACCCTTGTAATAGTTGTAAACAGCCTCATAATTGCTAACAACATTTTCTGCTAGTTGATTTTTTAAATTTTCATCCCTCAAGGTTGAGTATAACTCAGATAACAATTTTAAGGAACTATCTGGTATCCCTCTAAATTTTTGTGCCATGTAATAGTCCGCTTCTCCCTCTTTCTGGGTTATAAAAATTATTTTGTTTATTAATTCATCTTGTGGATATATGTTTATCAGCCTTGCAGTTAACAGCAAATATTCATAATAAACGTCTTCCCATTCAGGGAACCTATTCCAACCACCAGGAAGGATGTAAATAGCTTGCTGCTCCCAATGATGAAAATTACTGTAAGCTTCATTTTGAAGTTCTTCTACTACTTCTAACTTATCCAGTGGTATATAATTTTTTAACTGTTCGTATAGAACTACGATGTTATAATATATTCTGCCTATCAATCTATAGGCATTTTTTTCATTGAATGATAAGTATGAATACTCCAATTGATTTATGCCATCGTATAGGGTTTGAATTTTTAATGTAATCTGTTTAGCATTGTTGCTTAGGTCGATAGAATAAATCGGTTCTACGGTGTCTCTCAAAATGTTATCAGGAAATGGCATTAAATCAAGTGAGCCATTAAACTCTTCGATAATAAAATCGTAACCATCGATTTCTTTTTCAAATATTTTAGGTAAATCTTCATAAGTAAGAGAATTTTGCCGAATACTGGACGTTAAAAGCTGGGACAGGTAAAATGCCGATTTACCAAAATTAGGGTCCCATTTTAATGATTTCTGAAAATATTCAAAAGCATTATTATAGCTTTGTTCAGCTCTACTTTCATATGATAACTGCATATTTTTATAATCTTCTATCTGCGTCTCTATCTGGTTTATACTCTGTGTTATCCTTTGAAAATTTGCACTTCCTGGAGTGTAATTTGCTAATTGTTTTTGAAGAGTGGATTTTTGAGATTCAAGTTGGCTTATAATATTTGGTATTTGACTTTCAGTAGCGTTAATAAGAGATACCATTGAATTGTATTCACGATTTCCTTTAACGAAGAGGGCCTCGGATGTAACCTCGTTTATTTTGTAATAAGACGCTACTACTCCAACCACAACTAAAGGAATAATCACAAACTGACTTTTTTTGATATTTAAGCTTTTCACATGTGGATGGAACTGTTCTGATACAGCACTTGAGAGGATAAATACACTTAATATAAGGTTGGGATGCATGTGAAATGCAAACTCTGTAAATGCGTGGATTACCATGATCGTGGCACTCCATCCAAATAAGGGAAATAAAAGGATTTTGTTGTCATCATCTTTTTCGAGCTTTAAAACTTTAAAGTATACCACCATTAAACTTACGAGCATTAACACTATTGAAGAAAAACCTAAAATACCTGTCTCTCCCAATACCTGTAGATAGTCGTTGTGAGCCCTTTTAAAATTATTCCATGCATATAAAAACCTTTCGGGGTTTTCTGCCTGTACCTCAGCTAAGTAATGAACCGCATACACTGGATATGTATTTATTCCACTTCCAATTATAAAATGGTTTTTATGGTTCTCATCTGCAAATTGTTTTACAGCGGAAAGCCATGACAAACTTCTTTCATCCCAAGAAGAAACAGAAGCCATTGCTGCGAAACGATCTGCCGCGATTACTTCTCCACCTCTGTTGAATGGCGTCTCAAAATTAAACATAAGGAATAAAAAGGCTAAAACAGATAAAACCAAAATCACCCATATTTTAAACTCATTACTTTTTACATAATTTTTCAAGGTGTCTTTTTTATTTGAAATGAGGTAAGATACTATAGCAAATCCTAAACCAACAAAAGTCGCAAGGTAAATTGAACGAGTTTGTGCCAACAAAACAACCCAATACATTATGAAAACATTCGCTAAAGCATATATTCTAATGTAGGTATTAGTATTTTTCCTTAAAGTAAAATATATAGAAATTGGTAACAGCTGAGCTAAATAGTCTGAAACAAAATTAGGGTTTCCGATAGTCGTTCTTAATACTATTCTTTGGGAAGGATCCCCATATTTACCAAAGAACAAATCAAAGCCTAAAAACTTGTTCAAAAGTCCATCTATGGCTATAACAGTCCCTGTAACCATAAAAATAAAAAGACCGTACTCAATAAATTTAAAATCCTTTCCAAAACGAGTAGTAATTACGTAAGAAAAAAACACAATAAGCACTATGTAGAAGGCTATTCCGACAGACTTGGGTAGGTAATATTTATTCTCCATATAAACTGATATCAAAGATAAAAAGGCAGAAATACTGAAAAAAGATAAAAAAATGTGTGGATAAGTGAACTTTATTGAAACAGGTTTAGAAAAATATTTGAACAAATAATAAATTAGAATAACGACCATGAACAAAGAAAAAACTAAATGTTTCTGAGTAGAATACTCATACACCAAATTGGGTACCATTAAAAAAGGTATTAAAGCAAATAAAACCAGAAAAATCAATATATCAGTGGGAATTTTTGCTTTCTCTTGCAAATAATTTACCTCCTCTGTTGTTCGCTGGTTTGTGCAAACCAATTAATCAAAATAGATTTAAAATTTATCTGAGGGCTTGGTTCTTAAAGGCATAAGCCTTTGTTTGCTGCCTTTTGCAAACCAAATAATTAAAATAAATTTAAAGTTTTTAGGGGGTTTGGTTTGCCGGTTTTCCAAACGATGTTTTTTAATTGTTATATGGTTTTTGAAAAGGTTCTAAGGGGGTCTTGGGGGGTATCCCCGTTTGGTGAACTCCCAAACCTAGATTTTAACTCTTGTTGTTTTTTGTTTTTTGGTCTTTGGGGGTTTGGGGGACCACCCCCAACGCCCTCTATTTTAGGCCAAAAAAGTCAATAACTGCATTTTTAATAATTTCTGCAAAAACTTCCACATAGTCTCCATTCGTAAATTCATCTACCACTTGAGGATTGCTGATAAACTCCATTTCAAATAAAACGGCAGGACTCCTAGTATAAGCTAAAACAGCGAACTCTGCTGTATGAACTCCCCTAAATTTAACCCCATTTACATTCAGATAACTTCCCAATATATTGGCGAATTTCTCACTTTCATCTAGACTGTTTTCTTTATCCGTCACCCATGTTTCTATAAGGTTCTTATCGGTGTTCAAATCCAAATTTTCTCGATAAGCTATTCTTCTAGCATATGCACTTTCTGAAAAATCAAAATAGTAAACCTCTGATCCATAAACCGTAGAATCTTGAGGGTAATCATTCAAGTGTAAACTAATGAATAAATCTGCACCTTTTTCATTAGAAAAAACTGCTCTATCGTGTAAATCAACGTATACATCATTTGTCCTAGTCAAATAAACGTTAACACTGTACGGTTTCAAAAGTTCTTGAGCTCTTTTTGCTACTTTTAAAGTAATATCTTTTTCAAAAGTTTGGTTAGGACCAACAGCTCCCGGATCTATTCCCCCATGACCTGGATCCAAGACTAAAACAGGCAAGGTAATTGTATCTTTAAAAGAAAGGTCTAATATGATTCTATTTTCTTCAATTAATTCTTCTAAATCAGCGGAGTTGTTCAGTTTTACTTGTATCCAAACTTCTGTTGGTGAATAGTGATATGCCTTTATGTAATTGATCTTATTGTTGTATTCTTCATAGTAATAAGAATCAGGGATTTCGGCTCCTTTTATCTTTATTAAATATCCGGATTTATTAACTAAAGGGTATATTCCAACATCTTCAGGACTTGAAGAAAGTTCTATTATTATTCTGGCATCAGTTTTCTGTATGATTGTTTTTATTGAACTTACTTGAGTTAGCGGCAAGTTCAAGTAAACAGCAGAATCATTAGAAATTAGTTCTAAGTTGATCAACTTCACTATCAATTCTGTAGTTATATAAATTTCTCCATCAACCACTTTTAGATCATTTGGATCGAAACGAATAGATTCGGTGCTGTTAATAATTGCTAAACTATTCTGAGGAAAAATGAAAACGTTCCATTTACTATCTTTTACATAAATCAAGGTATCGTTATATACATCTAAAGTTCTTCCACTCTTTTCAGAAATGACTTTTAAACTAACATATAGATTTTCTCCATCTTCAAAATAGTAAGCCGGATCTACCTCTCTCCATTGAAAATAAAGCGTTTTTGCAAAGGTAGTAAAAGAGAGAAATAAAAAGCTCAAAATTACTAACCGCTGAATTATCCTTTTACTCATCTTTTTATCCCCCTTGGTTGATCAGGTAAAATTTCTAGTATCTTTTCCGCAATATCGTAATTGGGAAGAACAAAATCCGCATAACCTTCTT
The DNA here is from genome assembly GCF_016772115.1 of Petrotoga sp. 8T1HF07.NaAc.6.1. NCBI lineage: Bacteria > Thermotogati > Thermotogota > Thermotogae > Petrotogales > Petrotogaceae > Petrotoga > Petrotoga sp. 8T1HF07.NaAc.6.1. The sequence goes on along the minus strand of NZ_AUPG01000003.1, from coordinate 116,110 downwards.
GTGCGACGATTTTCGGCATTCCATAAACTACGGAAGTTTCTTTAGACTCCGCTATAACCTTCCCACCGTAATGTTTAACTTTAAATGCCCCTTTTGCACCGTCTCTTCCCATTCCTGTCAAAATAACCGCGACTGAATTTTCTTTAAAAATCTCAGCAGCTAAATCAAAAGTAAAATCAGCGGAAGGCCTTACGTTATTAATTTTATCGCTTTGATCTAAAAACAACTTAATTTTATGATCCTCCTGCTTTAAACCTAAATGAAAATCCCCTGGAGCAATGTATACAACATTCTTTTGTAAAAATTCACCATCTTCGGCTTCTTTCACCTTTAAATTTGAAATTTTATCTAATCTATAAGCTAAAGAAGCTGTGAAACCTGCGGGCATATGTTGAACAATAATTATAGGAACATTTAAATTTTCAGGTAGTTGCGGAATTATAACATCTAAAGAACGAGGACCTCCTGTTGAACTTGCTATCAATAAAACTTTTTCTCCCAAGATATTTACTCTATTACTTTTCTTTACTTTTTTGGTTTCGACAAAATGAATACTTTTCAATTTTTCTATTGAGACATTCATACTTTCTCTTATCTTTCTCAATAATTCATCCTGAACGTCTCTGATAGTCCAAGAAGTACTCCCAGCCGGTTTTTGAATGAAATCAAAAGCTCCCTTTTCTAAACATTCTATCGTAATAGAGGCCTCTTTTGAAGTTAAACTGCTCACCATAATAACCCTTGTTGGAGATTTTAACATTATCTCACTTAAAGCATCGAGTCCATTCTTTTTAGGCATTTCAACATCTAAAGTAATCACGTCTGGTGTTAAGGATAAAGCTTTTTCTACAGCTTCAACTCCATCTTTAGCCAATCCAACTACCCTCATGTCAGGTTCTTTATCAATAATGTCTTTTAGAACCATTCGCATGAAAGCAGAGTCATCAACTATTAAGACCCTTATCTGATCCAAGTATCTTCCTCCTCATTATTTTTCTCTTTTTTTATATATAAAGCCACATAAATTCAAAAAAAGCAAAAAAACTATTGCTAAAATTATACCATATTTAGGGTTCAGATTGAAAAAAGCATGACCGAAGATAATTATTCCAATTGCAACTGCGAAGATGGAAGTTATAAAAACCGATGCAGCTGATACATCTTTGATTATCTTTACCGAAGAGCTATAAAAAGGATGAAGAAAATCCAACAGTTGTTCTGTTACAGTATTCACTGTTTCCATGATCAGCACCAGCATGACTGTGAATATTAAAAGTATAAACTCTACTTGAGTTAAGTTGGCAAAAATAGCAACAATTAATACTATCAGTCCTATTAAACTTTGTATTCTAAAGTTTCTTTGAGATTTATAAATTTCGATGAGCCCTTGCAATGCGTAAGAAAAACTTTTTTTTAGACTCCTATTTTCATTATTTTTATTCATAACCTTTCCCTAATTTTTTATACATTTTAGTTGATTCTAACGGATACCTTTTTTTGCACAAATCATAGCCAATTTTGATGGCTTTTTCATCAATCTCTATATAATTTTTCGATACGTTCAATTTGACTTCTTCTATAAGACTTTCCAAACTTATTATCTGAGTTACTGAGCAAAGAACCCCTAATCCTACCATATTTGCGACATTTTTGTTTGAAAATTCTTCTATTGCTATTTGTGAAGCTGGAACCTTGATTATTTTCTTGGTTATTCTTTCTACATACTGAGGTATACTTTCAACGAATTTCTCATCGTAGAATAAAATACCATTTCTTTTGAGATTTCCAATATGATTTAAACCAACATTATGCATCAAATACAATATATCAAAATTTTTAGCTTCAGGATAATCTATAGGTTCTTGATCAAAAAGCACGTCACAATAAGAAAGTCCACCTCTCACCTGTGCACCATAATGCTGGGATTGAACAACCCAAAATCCTTCTTTCACCAGTGCTTTTGCAAATATTATTCCCATTAAGATGTTACCTTGACCGGCTTCTCCACTGAATCTCACCGAATTAGGTGTACTAATTAAACTACTCACTTCGGCGATACCTCCTGTGAAACCAATTTTTTCCTTAATTTTTCATACCTATCAACGTACCCTTCTTTTTCAACATTTAGAAATTCACCTATTATAATCTTATCTTTCAAGTCATTTTCATCCATATTTTTGGCTTTGCTTAGCATTACGGAGTTATCTTTAAAATATTGCAACATTTGGGTGGGTTGCGTCATTTTGTTGTATCTCCCATAATAAGTATGACAATTTGTAACTATTTCAACAACCGACATACCTTTATGCTTTAAGGCGTTTTCTATGTATTTAACGGATAACATGTAATGGAAAACGGTTGATCTAGCGACGTAAGTGGCACCAGAAGTTATAGCAAGATTAACTGCATCAAACTCGTTTTCTAAATTCCCATAAGGGGAAGTTGAAGCATAGGTTCCGGCAGGTGTTTCAGGTGAATATTGCCCTCCTGTCATCCCATAAATAGAATTGTTGAATATAATAACTGTTAGATCCATGTTTCTACGACAAGCGTGAATAAAATGATTTCCACCTATTGCCAGTATATCTCCATCTCCACCCATTACTACCACATTAAACTCTGGCTTTGCTAATTTAACCCCAGTGGCAAAGGCAATAGCCCTTCCATGAAGCGTGTGCATAGTGTTAAAATCTAAGTACCCGGTGACTCTTGAAGAACATCCTATACCCGATACAACTGCCACCTTATTTTTATCTAAACCTAAATTATCGACCGCTTCCACAAAATTTTTCATTATTATTCCATTACCACATCCTGGGCACCAGACGTGGGTCATTCTGTCTTTTCTTAAATATTTAAAGTATCTCTCTACAGGCATTTTATCCCACCTTTCCATTTTGATATTTATTTTGATCATTCGACAATTTTTGATTGTATGTTACACGTATCAAAAAACAATTTCGTTAGACTATCCGGATAGCCTTCTCTATAATAAACCTTTTTTATTCCAGCGTTTATTATCAACCTGGCACATACGGAACAAGGTTGATGTGTGATATAAATTGATGCGTTATCAGTACTAATCCCAAATTTAGCAGCTTGCATCAAGGCATTTTGTTCTGCATGAAGGCCATAACAAATCTCTTGGTTTTCTCCACTTTTTATACCCAAATCGTCCCTTATGCAGCCTATATCATCGCAATGGGGAAAACCAGATGGCGGTTGATTGTAACCAGTCGCTAAGATCCTTTTTTCTTTAACTATTACGGCTCCAACCTTTCTATGCAAACAGGTGGACCTTTTACTTACCAAATCCGCTACTTCCATAAAATACCTGTCCCAATCTTTCCTTTCTTTGAATAAGTTGGGATCATTAAAATTTTTATTCTTCAAATAATTTTCAACTTCGTCCTTTTTACCCAAGAATAAGCCTCCCTTAAGTTGGAGATACCTCTAACAAATTCTCAAAAACATACCTTGAAAAATTCAAGCCTTTTGTAGTTAATTTAATAGAATCATCAATAGATATATACTCTTCCAAATTCTTTTTTAACTGATTTAAGACATTGTCAACCAAATTTTTGGGGAACCTTTGTACCAAAGAATCATAGGTTATTCCCCTTGTTAGTCTCAAAGACAAAAAAAGGGTTTCTATCAATTCGGTAAACTCATCGTTCACATTTTTTGTGTCGTATGGAAGTTCCTCATTATTTAATTTTGTAATATATGCTTTAACATCTGAAGTATTGACATATCTTTCGTTGTTGATATGCCCTCCTGCGGAAACCCCAAATCCTACATAATCTAGGTTATACCAATAAAATTTATTGTGCATACATTCTTTGTTGGGTAGAGACCAACTTGAAATTTCATATCTGTTATATTCTAATTTTTCCAATTGATCATAGATATAATCGAGAAGTTCATATACAAAGTCTTCATCCGGAAGTTTCATTTCCTTGGTTTCAAGAAAATGTTTTAAAGGAGTATCGTGTGAAGAATCCAATAAATAATAAGAAATATGAGAGGGTTTCATCTTTTCTATAAACTCTAAATTACTATTAACCGTTTCAAAATTTTCATAAGGTAATCCAAGAATAAAATCCACATTTATATTATCATAAAAAGATGCCAAAAGTTTATAAGATTCCAAGCCTTTATTAAAATCATGGGCTCTTCCCACGGTTTTTAATATCTTATCAGAAGTACTCTGGAACCCCATAGATATTCTGTTAATCCCTATTTCTTTGTAGAGCTGCACTTTTTTCTCATCAACACTTTCTGGATTTACCTCTATCGTGAATTCCTTTAAATCAGATAAATCCATATTTTCTTGTAATGAACGAAAGGTTTGCAAAATAAATTCTTCCTCAGTAAAAGATGGGGTCCCACCTCCAAAATAAATCGTTCTAACTTTTCTATCTTTTAATTTTTTACCTTTCAAAGTGATTTCTTTGTATAATGCATTAAAATATTCTTCTTTTAAGGATAAATCGGTTGTAGATACATAGTCACAATACAGGCATCTCCTCACACAAAAAGGTATGTGTAAATATACGGCTATATCATTAGAATTCAAAAAACAAACCTCCTCCTTTTTCGTTGAACGAAAAAAGTAGAGGCAACTTAAGATTTTCATTATAAATATAAAATTCGTAAAAAAAGTCTTGACCAAAAGCTATTCTTGTACCAAGATGCAACTGCTGATCGAATATATTCATTGGAACTGAAAATCCAATATTTGGGTACCATTTTTGTTGTATTAACGCTGCTCCTACGTCGATTGTATCTACATAGTAGCTGTCTAGGTTAACGAGAGGAACATTTAAATAGAAACCATTTGAATAACCTAAACTAATTGGTATTTCTATAGGCCTATATATTCGAGCTTTTACTTCAAATAGATTTATATTTTTATTGTTAAAAAGAAATAAATTTCCTATAGCATATGAAGGGACATTGAACTTAGCTTGAGTGAAGTTATATATATCGTGGTCGACATTTTTAACCTCAACTCTTTGAAAATTTTTTACTGTCAAAACTCCCAAAAAATTATTTTCAAGTTTGTACTCATATCCTACACCAAATTCACTGTTGTATACTGGTACATTCACAAACACATTAAAAAAAGACTCTCCAGTTTTCAGTTTTATCGTCCTGTTGAAGAGCTTATTTTCTATATATAAAGAGTGGTAATCGGAATAACCGATCTCTAATCCAAAATCTTCAAAAGACGATGTAGACAGTGTAAAGGTCGCACCTTTATTTTCTATCTCTGGACCAAAGGGAGTGTACCCTACATAAGATAAAAGTATTGTTGAAATAAACATAAAAAATCCGATAAAATACAATTTTCTCAAGGATCATCACCTCGTGATGATTTTCAATTATCTTCAAGTAATTCATTGAGTATTTCGTTCGTTTTTTGAGGGTTAGCTTTGCCCTTTGTTTGCTTCATAACTTCGCCAACAAAAAATCCCAAAAGTTTCTTTTTACCATTCTTATACTTTTCAACACTATCGGGATTTTCTTTTAAAACATTTTCAATTATTTTTCTTAACTCATCTTCGTTTTCTATTTGTTTTAAGCCTTTCTTTTCAACGATCAGTTTGGGGGTATCACCTGTTCTATACATCTGGGGAAAAATATCTTTAGCGATCTTTGTTGAAATTGTATTTGTATCTAAAAGCATTTTTAATTCCGCAAAATGCTCGGGTTTAATTTTTACATTTTCAATACTATCCTCATTTTCTTTCATCTCTCTTAATAACTCAGTTAAGATAAAATTACTAACAAATTTGGCATCCTTAGTCAATTCTACGCATCTTTCATAATAATCAGCTAACTCTTTGTCTGAAGAAAGAATTTGTGCGTCATATTCAGGTATGTTGTACTGTGCAACAAACCTTTTAGTCTTCTCTTCTGGCATTTCCGGAATGAGTTTTTTTACGGTTTCAATAAGTTCATCGTTCAAAATTAGGATGGGGAGATCTGGTTCAGGAAAATATCTGTAGTCCATCTCTTCTTCTTTTGTTCTCATCGAAAATGTCTCTTTTTTGTTGGCATCCCACCCTCTCGTTTCTTGTATTAACTCTCGACCTTCTTCTAAATTATTAATAATCCTATCTCTTTCATATTCTAACGCTTTTTCTACAAATTTGAATGAGTTTATATTCTTAATCTCTACCCTTTTACTTATTTCTTCGTTTTCTTGGTTGAGAATAGAGATATTTGCATCACATCTCAAAGCTCCTTTTTCCATATCACCCGTTGAAATATCAGCGTATCTAAGCAAATTTCTTAATTTCTCCATAAATATCCTTGCCTGTTTAGGAGTCTCTATATCCGGCTCGGTTACAATTTCTAAAAGAGGTATGCCTGCCCTATTAAAATCGATTAAACTTTCTTGAGCATAGGAAATCTGATCCCCTTCATGAAGCATCTTAGCCGTATCTTCTTCCATATGCATCCTTCTTATTCTTATCTTTTTGCCTTCAACGTCTATGTATCCTCCACTTACTATGGGATGAAAATACTGCGTAATTTGATAACCCTTTGGCAAATCGGGGTAAAAATAATTCTTTCTATCGAACCTAGAAAACTTATTTATACGTCCATTTAATATTAATCCAGCTTTTATCGCAAGTTTAAGCGCTTCCTCGTTTAATACCGGCAACGTTCCAGGTTGGCCTGTACATACTGGACAAATATTAATATTCGGCTCAGCTTCATAATGCTCTGTACTACATGAACAAAAGGCTTTGGATTTTGTTAGTAATTGGACGTGTATTTCTAATCCTATAATGGTTTTATACATTATTTTTCAACTCCCTGGAGGTCTCTTTAAAGAAATTGTCTGCTATAGTTAATAATTCCTCATCCTTCATATATCGACCAATGAATTGTATACCAAAAGGTAACCCTTGGACATCACCAAAGGGAATACTTATGGCAGGTGATCCATTTAAATTCGCAGGGATTGTAAAAATATCCATTAAATAATAATCTAAAGGTTTTAACTTTTCCCCTATCTTTGGTGGGAGAACAGGAGATGTGGGGGTCATTATCAAATTATAATCGTTTAAAACTTCCTTTATTTTTTCACTCAACAATTTTCTTACTTTTGAGGCTTTTGAGTAATATTGATCATAATAAAGAGAAGATAGATTAAAAGTTCCCATCATTATTCTTCTTTTTACTTCCATGCCAAAACCAACTTCTCTAGTAGATTTATACATTCTATTCAAACCTAAGGCATCGTTCCTCAACCCATATTTGACACCATCGTATCTTGAAAGGTTGGATGAAGCTTCAGCAGGGGCTATTATATAATAAATTGCTACTGAATATTCAAGTTCCGGTATGTCTTTTACGTCAACTATTGCTCCTTTGCTTCTCAAAAAGTTAATAGCGCTTTCAAATTGTTTTATTACATTATTATCTGCATTTTCATGGTAAACAACCTTTGGAATGCAAATTTTGGTTTTGGATAAATCTATATCTACATCTTTTACGAGATCTTTATCGTGCTCCAACGTGGTTGAATCCTTGGGATCTTTTCCTTTCATAATTTCTGTAACAGTTCTAACGTCCTTAACATTATTTGCAAAAACACCTATTTGATCCAATGAAGATGAAAAAGCGGTTAAACCGTATCGTGATATCATACCGTATGACGGCTTAAATCCAACAACACCACAAAAAGCGGCAGGTTGTCTTACTGAGCCTCCGGTATCGGATCCCAGAGAAAATGGAACGTACCCTGCTGCTACAGCTGCAGCTGAACCTCCACTACTACCCCCTGGGACTCGTGCCAAATCCTTAGGATTTCTTACAGCTCCAAAGGCTGAATGTTCGTTGGTATTACCCATGGCAAACTCGTCCATATTAGTTTTCCCTACCACTGTAAAACCTGCCTTTAAAAGTTTTTCAACGGCAGTTGCGGTATAAGGAGAATTATAATTTTCAAGGATTTTAGAACCGTTTGTTGTTTTAGTTCCTTCAACTAAAATGTTATCCTTGACCAAAAAAGGTATGCCAAAATAGTCGCCATCTTTATTCCCTTCTACCTTTTCTATTCTCAAAACTGAATTTATTTCTTTATCCTTTTCATAAATCTTTTTGATACTTTCTTCTATGACATTTTTACCAACCAAATCATCTATGGTCAAATACATCACCTCAAAAAAGAGTTTTAATTAAAATATGTAGTATCTAAAATCGAATATCAAAAGTAAAACAAAACTTGCAATAATTAATCCGTAAGACAAGTAAGAAACCGTTCTCCACCCTTGGTAACTCCTCTTTGTGTACCTTATAGGTGTTAACCAACCAAAGGTAAAACCTATTCCTAATCCTCCTAAATGGGCAAAATTGTTTATATTAGCACCTGGTAAGAATCCCCAGATCACGTTTATTAAGATAATCGGGAGTAGAGCGGTACCTGTTACAGGTCTCAATATAGTTGGGGTATCGTGCCTAAATCCCGCCCCAAAAAGTAGTCCTATCAATCCGAATATCGCACCTGATGCTCCTACAGAGATTGCACTAGGTAAAAATAAGTGGGTTAAAAGATTACCAAAAACACCTGATAACATGTATATAGAAATGAATCTTTCTTTTCCATAAGCCCTTTCAACTATGTTACCTACGTAAAATAAAGCGATCATATTGAAAAATATGTGAAATAACCCACCATGAACAAACATTGATGTAATCAATCTGAACCATTCTCCGGCTGTGATTAAATTACCCAATTGTGCACCAAAAAGTATGTATATACGTGGGTTAGAAAAAGCGCTAAAACCACCAAATAAAAACATCATTATAAATATCAAAACATTCAACATTATTAAGTAACTCGTGACATTTCTTTGCATCTCTTTCTCCTTTCTTTGTCTATGTGTATGGTATGCCTAGGATTCTCGAAGTTTGATCCCTTTATTGTTCAAACTTTCTAAAATAGATCTTTCGACTTGATTGACTTCTTCTTCTGTCAAAGTTTTATTTTCTGATCTATAAACTATTGAAACGGTAATACTTGTTTTATCTTCTTCTATATTTTTTCCTCTGTAAACATCAAAAATTTTAAAATCTTCTACGATATCTGCCACACTTATTATTATTTCTTGAATCTCTTTAAATTCGATGTTTAGTGGAACAATCATAGAATACTCTCTTTTGATAGCAGGAAAATCTACTTTTCTGAATTCCCTTTTTATTTCTTTCTTACCTTCAAATATTTTATCCAAATTTATCTCACAGATATATATAGGGTCTTTTATTTCGTAATAATTATCGGCTATCACCGGATCAAGTAGACCTAAAAAACCAATTTCTTCGTTGTTGATAAATAGACGAGCACTTTGAGCTTTCAAAAAACCAGGTTGATCACTTCTTACGTATTCTACTTTCACATGAAATTCATTCAATAAGTTTTCTAAAGCACCTTTTACAGAATAAAATGTAACCTCTCTCTTATCCGTGAAATCATCATTATTTTCTCTCCCTGTTGCCACAAAGGCGAGATTAGTAAACTCCTTTGCACCTGTTTCACTGTCTTTATTTGCATGGAAAACTTTATCAATTTCGAACATTTTTATATCTTTTGTTTGGTTTCTATAATTAAAAGAAACTGAATCTAACAAACCATATATCAATTTGGATGACATGTATTCTAATTCTGAGGAGATAGGATTAATCAATCTTAACTCCAATTCGTTTTCCATCCACATTCTGTTGCCATTGTTCAACGGAAAGGTCTTTGCCTCATGATAACCATTAGCCAACATAGTATCTTCTACCTTTTCTTTAAAAGAAACAAAATCTCCCTTACTTCCTATCAATCCATTTAGATTTGGGAAAGCAGGCTGAATTTTTGAGTAACCGTAAACTCTACCAACCTCTTCAACGAGATCAATATCTTGGGTAATATCTGGCCTTTTTGTGGGAATAGAAACGTTCCATTCTTCATCTATTATATCCCAAGGTAAATCAATCATCTTGACTACATCTTCCATTGCCTTCTGCTGCGAACTTTTTTCCACTATTGTGAAAGAGAAATCTAATTTTTTTAATATTTGTTCAATTTCTTTTTCTGCTAAGTCTTTCCCCAACCTATCGTTTATAAAACTTTTTTTAATCGATATTTTTTTATTTTCTATAGGCTTAGGATATATATCCGTTGTAGCTCCTTCTACCTTTCCTCCTGCCAATTCGTTAATCAATTTAATCAATCTACCCATAACCATCTCACTATCGTTTGGATCAACTCCTCTTTCAAAACGATACGAAGAATCAGAGGTTATCTTATGGTAAGTAGAGGACTTTCTTATATTGACAGGATCGAAATGGGCAACTTCTAATAAGATATCTTTCGTATTTTCATTGATGCCGCTTAATTCTCCCCCCATTATGCCACCAAGTGCAATTATGTTGTCACCATCGGTTATAAGTGTTTCTTCCCCTTCCATGGTGTACTCTTTACCATCCAAAAGCAGGATTTTTTCGCCTTTTTTAGCTTTTCTAACTACTATTTGGTCACCTATAAGATCTAAATCGAATGCATGGATGGGGTGACCTGTCTCTAACATTACATAGTTTGTTATGTCTACAATATTATTTATACTTCTTATTCCTGACCTTCCTAACCTTTTAACCAGCCACATTGGGGATGGACCAACTTTTATATCTTTTACAACTGTTGCCATATATCGATTACATTTTTCATATTCTATTCTTACCGGAAACCCCTCACCCTTACTAATTTTTATATAGTCAGGTAAATTAAATCCCACACCACAATCTATTGTTTCTAACTCTTTGGCAACACCTAAGTAAGACAGTAAATCAGGCCTATTGGGAAGTATATCTAATTCCAAAATTTGGTCATAAAGATCAAAAAATTTTACAAAATCCGTTCCATTCGGAACGTCATCCACTATTCTGTAAATTTTATCCGCATCCCCAGATATACCTAATTCCTTCAAAGAACACATCATTCCCTCAGAGATAACTCCCTTGAATTCTCGTTCTTCTATTTTTATATTGTTTGCTAAAGTTGCCCCAGGAAGTGCAACTGGAACTTTTTCTCTAATCTTAACTGTAAGATCCCCGGTGACTATATTTTTGATATCTTTCCCTACGTCTATCTTACAAACTACTAAATTATCAGCATTTTCAAGTGGGGTTATTTCCATAATCTCTCCAACTGTTATATTATTAAGATTATTCCCCGCTTTTTCAAAACCTTCTACATCTACCGAGTGGAGTTTTATTTCTTTTACTAATTCTTCGATATTTTTTGTGACTTTTATATAATCTTCAAGCCAATTTAAAGATACTTTCATCGTTACCTCCCTCTAAAATTTTGCTTGCCAATGACGGATAATTGATTATGAATTTTCTATAAACCTAATGTCGTTTTTGTATAATTCTCTCAAATCTGGAATGTTATATTTCAACATCGCTACTCTTTCAATCCCCATTCCAAAAGCAAAGCCTTGCCATACTTTTGGATCGTAATTAACGCTTTGAAAAACGTTTGGATGAACTAAACCGGCTCCCAATATTTCTATCCATCCGGTATTTTTACAAACATTACACCCTTTCCCTCCACAAAAGATACAACTGATATCTACCTCAAAACTTGGTTCGGTAAAAGGGAAATAGCTCGGACGCAACAAGACCGAAACTTTATTTCCAAAAAATTTTTGAGCAAAAACTTCAAGATACATTTTTAAATGGGAAACGGAAACATTTCTATCAACATAGAGCCCTTCTACCTGATGAAAAACCGGGGAATGAGTGGCGTCTAATTCATCTTTTCTGTATACCCTTCCCGGGGATATTATAGCCAAGGGGGGCTTACTTTTCAACATAGTTCTCACTTGAACGGGAGAAGTATGCGTCCTTAAAAGCTTTTCTTTGTCCAAGGACAAATAAAAAGTATCCTGCATTTCTCTGGCAGGATGCCATTCAGGAGTATTAAGTGCGTCAAAATTGTACCAAGAATTTTCAATCTCTGGACCTTCAGCTACCGAAAAACCCATTCCAATGAATATTTCTTCTATTTCTTTCCTTGTTTTTGTGATCAAATTCTCTTTTCCTATCTTTCTACGAGCCCCAGGAATCGTAATATCAACCCAGTTTTTTTTCTCCTTTTCTTCTCTTTCTTTTTCTTTCAACTCACTTAACTTCTCATCAAAAAGGGTTTCTAATTCTTCTTTTAGTTCATTTACACTTTTACCATACTCTTTTTTTAATTCTACATCATCGATATCTTTAAGACTGTTCATTAGAGACTTGATTAAACCTTTCTTACCTAAATATTTAGATTTTAGATTTTGAAATTCCTGCATATCTGTTATTTCTTGTATTTCTCTTTTTAAAGTACCTATGATTTCATCTCTGTCTATTGTTAAAGCCATCAAAATCCTCCTAAATTTTAAAAATTTTAGCTTTGAAAAGTGGTTTTTTCTGAATTATCATTTGAAATAATCTTTTGATCCAGATATGATAGGTTCTCCCAACATATTAACTACTCTGTCTGTGGTAGCTTGCAATAGTTCAAAAGAATCACTTATCACTAATATACTGCAATCCTTTCTATAATAAGAAATGATCGTTGAAATGTCAGAAAGCTCGTCGTAATTAATATCACACTTTTTTGCTCCTATAAATATCAAATGACGCCTTTTAGGTTTGTTTTTAAGTATGTTGTATATGCTATCTTTCCAAATTTGAGGAACCACTATATGAGTAAAAGATCTTCCCACCCAATTCATACCATTTGCAAGAAATCCATTTATTTTAACTTCCTTTGCGTACTTTTCAGGTTCAGAAATTAATTTAAAGAAATACGATGTCATTAATTCAGTCTCACTGGTATATAAACCTAACGAATTACCTTTTTCCAACTTAATCTCTGGAAAGGTGATAGAAGGTTGTACAATATCCAGCATGATGCTATTTGAAATTTCCTCTTCAATCACCTTGCACACCTCTTTTTATCATTTTTTGAATCTCTCAAAGCACTTATCTATTAAAGCTATTTTAAGACACTATTATCTAATTTATAAAGAACTACTTTTAATTGTAATCAGGTACAAAGGCATAACAATTTTTTCAGTGAATTGATTAATACCAATAGTTATCCCTCCAAAAGAAAATTATACCATAACAATAGAAAAAACTGACATCTTTATTGACAATTTGAAAAAAAGAGTTATAATTACAATATCAATTTCCGATATCGACATTAGATATAAGGAGGGAATAATTTTGATCGAATTTAAAAATGTTTCAAAAAAATTCCAAGATAAGTACGTTCTAAGAAATTTTAATCTCAAGGTTCAAGAAGGGAGTAAAACTCTTATCTTTGGAAAATCCGGAATTGGAAAAACCACTATTTTTAGATTACTTTTAGGATTCATTAAACCAGATGAAGGACAATTACTATACAAAAATGAAGAGTTGAATGGTAAAAATGTATGGGATTTAAGAAGAGATGCTGTGTACATCGGGCAGGAATTAGATATTTCTGATGGAACCGTAAGAGAAATAATTCGTACTATATTGAATTATAAAATAAATCTCAAAGTACCTTTTGAAGAATCAAAATTAATAAAATTATTTGATTTTTTTGAACTACCAGCAAATATTTTAGATAAAGACTTCCAATCTCTTTCAGGTGGAGAAAAACAAAGAGTTTTGATATCTATTTTTACACTTTTAAACAAAAAATTATACTTACTAGATGAGATTACCTCTTCTTTAGATAGAGAAATGAAAAATAAAGTCATAGAATATTTACTATCAAAAAAAGAGTGGACTTTGATTGCAATATCTCATGATCAGGAATGGTTAAATAAAGAAGGTTTGAATATAATAGAAATGGGAGGGAATAATAATGGAACCTACAACTGATATTTCTTTATTTTCACTTGCAATGGCGTATTTGTTAATATTTTTCCCCATTATCTTGAGTTATATTTTTAATTTAAAAATTACCCGAGATACTTTAATTTCAACATTCAGAATGAGCATTCAGCTTTTCATCATGTCTTTAATTTTAGTATATCTTTTCCAATTTGATTATACATGGTTGAATATAGGCTGGTTATTTTTTATGATTTCTTTTGCTGTATTTCGAGTTATTGGTAGCAGCGGTTTAAATTTCAAAAGGTTCGTTTGGCCAGTATTTTTTGCCCTTGGTATTTCTAATTTTATTGTACTCTTTTACTTCGATTTTATAATTTTAAGATTGGATGATATTTTCACCGCAAGATATTTCGTTGTCCTAGGTGGAATGCTCTTAGGTAACGCTTTAACAGGAGATATTATTGGAATTAGTAATTTTTATAAAGATATAGAAAGAAATAAACAACGATATTTTTTTGCTTTGGGAAATGGGGCTACCGTTTATGAAGCCACACTTCCATATTTAAGGAACGCATTAATATCTGCCCTTAGACCAACCATAGCAAGTATGGCTACAGTTGGAATCGTGTATCTGCCTGGAATGATGACAGGTCAGATTTTGGGAGGTGCATCTCCACAAACAGCTATAAAATACCAAATTGCCATATATGTAGCTATTTTAACATCGGTTTCTCTTTCTGTAACCTTAACGATATTATTCACAATGAAAAGTAGCTTCGATGAGTATGGGATACTTCGCCAAGATATCTTTAAAAAATAAGCAAAGGAAGGTGTTCTAAAACGAAAAAAACAGCTATTGGTTTTATAGTTGCTATGGGAATTGTGAGTTTATTCGCAGACATCACACATGAAGGAGCAAGAAGTTTAATCGGTCCTTATTTAGGTTTATTAGGAGCAAGTGCTACAGCGGTGGGAATCATTTCAGGTTTAGGTGAGTTCATAGGTTATGGTTTAAGGTTGTTAACGGGTTATTTAAGCGATAAAACTCATAGATATTGGCTTTTCACATTTTTAGGTTATGGAATGGATCTATTTGCTGTTCCTTTATTGGCTCTTGCCGGAAGATGGGAAATAGCAGCCATGCTAATAATTATGGAAAGAACAGGAAAAGCTATAAGAAAGCCTTCGAAAGATACCCTTATGTCTTATGCAGCACGAAATGTGGGAAGTGGTAAAGGATTTGCCATAGCAGAGGTCCTTGATCAAATTGGAGCTGTCTCAGGGCCTGTTATTTTAAGTTTGATTCTATTATTCAAGTCTGGAGATGAGTTAACGAATTACCGATTCGCATTTGCAATATTATTGATACCTGCATTGATTACTTTAATTTTGTTGTTGATTAGTAGATTGAACTTTCCACAACCCGAGAAGTTTGAAGTGAAAGAGGAGAAGATCAACTTTGAGGGAATATCAAAATCGTACTGGTTGTATTTAGTAGCCATTTCCCTGATTGCTGCAGGTTTTGCGGATTTCCCTTTGTTGGCGTTCCATTTTCAAAGAATTGATATTTTCAATTCAACTATGATACCTTTTATGTATGCGATAGCTATGGGCGTGGATGCTATTTCTGCATTGATCTTCGGCTTCCTTTACGATAAAGTCGGAGTTACAAGTCTTATAATTGCCTCCAGCCTCTCAATATTCTTTTCACCCTTTTCATTTTTATCTGAATCTTCACTGTTAGTGATTTTAGGTGTTATTTTGTGGGGAATCGGAATGGGTGCCCAGGAATCCATTTTAAAATCTGTAGTAGCCGATATCGTCACCCCCGAGAAAAGAGGAACAGCATATGGTTTTTTTAACGCTATCTTTGGCCTTTTTTGGTTCATAGGTAGTGCAGTTATGGGAATCTTGTACGATCGCGCAATCGTGAGTTTGGTTGTCTTTTCCATGATAGTAGAAAGTGCAGCCGTTTTCACTCTTTTTCTGCTTAAATCTAAGCTTGGCAACCCTCTAAATTAAAAAGAAAGGGGGAAATAATCATAAAAGAATCAAAAGATTATATTGAAAAGAATAAATATTTGAATAAAATCTTGAATGGTTTGATTCAAATACATATATTGCACCATTCACAAAAAGCTCCAATCTATGGAAGCTGGATGATTTATGAATTAAAAAGGCATGGATACAATATTAGCCCAGGTACTTTGTATCCTTTATTACACAAGATGGAGAAAGAAAATCTTCTGAGTAAAAGAATTGAAATAGTAGAAGGTAAAAAAAGAATATACTACTCTATTACGAGCCAAGGAGAAAACTTATTAAAGGAATTAAAGGCAAAAGTAAAAGAACTATTTCATGAAATAATATAATTATATAAAAAAGGTGAGATTTGCCTTTACTTTCACATTCAAAAAGTTATGATATAATTAAAAAACATAGAAAAAAGAATGGGGAAAAGATCGACAGAGGGAGGGTCAAATTGTGAAGCTGGAGGAGTACGTTTTAAGTAAGGCAAAAAAGGCTAAAGATACTTCAAGAAACTTTAGCTCAACTTCTGAAACAGATAAGATCAGAATTCTTAACTATATTTCGGAAGAGCTAATGGCCAATAAAAACTATATAATATCAGAAAACCAAAAGGATGTCGAATCGGCTAAAAACACTGGGATGTCAAGCAGTCTTTTAGATAGATTGTTACTGAACCAGGAAAGAATCACCAAAATGGCTGAAGGTGTCCAAAAAGTCGCACAACTTCAAAGTAGTGTGGGCAACATCTCTCAGATGTGGAAAAGACCAAACGGCTTGATGATTGGAAAGATGGTAGTTCCTTTAGGGGTAATCGCCATTATATATGAAAGCAGACCAAATGTAACAGTAGATGCAGCTGCTTTATGTATAAAATCTGGTAATTGTGTGGTATTAAGAGGTGGTTCTGAAGCGATTCATTCTAACAATGCCTTAGTAAAAATTATCCACCAAGCTATTGAAAGAGCTGGTTTCTCAAAGGATATAGTGCAGTTCATTGAGATTACAGATAGGAAAGCCGTTGATGAATTGATGAAACTGTACGAATACATCGATGTTTTGATACCTCGAGGCGGACCATCTTTAATTAAAAATACCGTTGAAAATTCTATGATCCCTGTTATACAAACGGGGGCTGGAAACTGTCACGTTTATGTTGATAGACAAGCAGATCTCGAAAAGGCACTAAAAATCGTTGAAAACGCTAAAATAAGCAGACCATCAGTATGTAACGCCGCAGAAAAATTGTTGGTTCACAAAGATATAGCGGAAGAGTTTCTACCAAAAATATATACACTCTTTGAAAAGAAAGTAGAATTAAGAGGTTGTGAAAAAACCTTGAAAATAATACCTCAAATGAAAGCGGCACAAGAAGAAGACTGGTCAACTGAATATTTAGATTACATAATGGCAGTAAAAATTGTTGATAGCACTGAAGAAGCGATAAACCATATAAACAAGTACAGCACAAAACATTCTGAAGCCATTATAACCGAAAATTATACGATCGCTCAAAAATTTCTAAACGAAATAGACTCTGCTGCGGTTTATGTCAATGCTTCTACGAGATTTACCGATGGTGAAGAGTTCGGTTTTGGTGCAGAAATGGGAATAAGTACACAAAAATTACATGTTCGAGGACCGATTGGAATCAACGAGTTAACGACCACCAAATATATTATCTTGGGAAACGGGCAGGTTAGATAGTATGAATGAAAAACTGTGTGTAATAGGATTGGGAAAAATGGGGAGCACTTTAGTAAAAGGTCTAATCCAAACAAAAACACTTAAAAGAGAACAAATAATCGGAACAGATCTCTTTGAATACGATTCTGAAAAAAATTCTAATTACTCCGACATAAAAACTATCTCGGATAACGCAAAAGCGGTGAAAGAATCCGACATCGTTCTTTTAGCTGTGAAACCACAAGTAATAGACAAAGTATTGGAAGAAATAAGTTCTTCTTGTGAAAACAAGATAGTTATATCAATAGCTGCAGGAGTAAGTCTGCGCCATTTGGATAAAGCTTTACCAACTTCATCAAAGATAATAAGAGCTATGCCCAACACCCCTATTTTAGTAGGTGAAGGTGTTATTGCTATTAGCAAAAAGAAGAACGTTGACGAAAATGACTTGAAAAGGGTTAAGGAGATTTTGGAAAGCGTTGGAAAGGTATATTTGGTTGAAGAGGATATAATGGATGCGATAACGGCTTTAAGCGGGAGCGGACCAGCATATGTCTATATGATGATAGAGGCTTTATCCGACGGCGGTGTCCTGATGGGTTTACCTAGAGAGCTTTCCACTGAATTTGCCGCAAGAACATTACTTGGCGCTGCAAGGATGGTTTTAGAAACGGGAAAACATCCTGGAGAGTTGAAAGATATGGTTACTTCCCCAGGAGGCACAGCAATTAAAGGAATAGAAGTTTTAGAATCTCATGGTTTACGAGGTATCCTTATGGACGCAGTAAAAGAAGCAACTATAAGGTCAAAAGAACTTAATTCACAAAGGGGTGTGGATGTTGATTGAAAGGTACTCTCTTTCTCCAATTAAAGACATTTGGACTTTAGATGCCCAGTATAAAAGATGGCTTGAAGTAGAAATAGCTGTAATAGAAGCCTTTGAAGAACTTAACCTTGCTCCCAAAGGCACATCCCAAAACATTCGACAAAAAGCAAAATTAGACGTTCAAAAAATATTAGACACAGAAAAAATAGTGGATCATGACGTGATAGCCTTTATAAAAGTGGTAACTGAAGACATGGGAGATGAGGCAAGATACTTTCACAAGGGTTTAACATCATCAGATGTTGTCGATACAGCTTTATCCTTAGCTATAAAAAGAGCAGAAGAGATTATTCTTGATGAGCTAACTCAATACATAGCTAACCTCAAAAAATTAGCTGTGGATCATAAGTATACTATTATAGTTGGAAGAACCCATGGGGTACACGCTGAGCCAACATCTTTTGGATTAAAAATTTTAGGATTTGTTGCGGAAGAAGAAAGAAACAAAGAAAGATTAGAAAAGGCTATAGATAACATTTCCCAAGGAAAACTCAGTGGAGCGGTTGGAAATTATGCTAACATAGAACCAAAAGTAGAGGAAATCGCTTTGAAAAAACTCAACCTCAGACCTTGTAAAGTATCTACTCAAGTTTTACCAAGGGATCTTCATGCTGAATTTTTCAGTGTTTTAGCTATGATAGGAAGCAGTATAGAAAGACTTGCCATAGAAATCAGGCACCTTCAAAAAACAGAGGTGTTGGAAGTAGAAGAACCTTTTAAAAAAGGGCAAAGAGGTTCTTCAGCGATGCCACATAAGAAAAACCCCATATTGTGCGAAAGGTTGACCGGGATGTCAAGAATGCTAAGATCTTATCTATCTTCTGCTTATGAGAATATCTCCTTATGGCACGAAAGAGATATTTCTCATTCGTCTGTAGAAAGGGTGTTTATACCGGATGCAACCATGCTTACTTACTATATGTTGAATAAAGCAAATTACTTAGTTGAAAACTTAGTGGTTCACAAAGATAGAATGAAAGAAAACATAGAAAAATCGTATAATTTAATTTATTCTCAACGGGTATTGCTGAAGTTAGTTGAATTAGGGGTAAGTAGAGAGGAAGCTTATAAAATAGTTCAAGAAAACGCGATGAAAGCTTGGAATGAAAGGCGTGATTTTAAAGCAATTTTATTGGAAGATAATAGAGTAAAGGCAAAATTATCAGATAAAGAAGCATTTGAAGATATATTCTCACCTGATTATTATCTAAAAAATATAAATGAAATTTATGAAAGGTTTGAACTTTAGTAGAGGCTGCAGGCCCATTCCTTAGAAGGGTGGGGAGCGGGGCGAAGGGGCGCTATTAAACAAGTTTTTAGAATTTTTAACAACGGTAAAAGTGCAAATAATGGAGGCGTAGATAATGAAACTAACTTTAAGTGATTTTGAAATTAAAATCCCAGATATCAAAATCGATAACACTTCAGAAATAAAAATTGGTTCTTATCAAGATTACACCATACAAACGGCTGCTTGTGAAATTTTACAATTTGCCTTGGAAAGCAGCAACGATTCAAACAATGTTTTCTTAGTTGGTCCAAATCGTAGTGGTAGAAGAGGTATGACTCGAAAGATAATCGAAAGAATATCGTTAACTCAAAAAGCTCCTCAAGATCTTATGTATGTTTTTAATTTTAAGGAAGAAAAGAAACCCAAGTTGTTGAAACTGCCCGCCGGAGAAGCCAAAAATTTCAAATCTGAATTGCAATCTATTATTAATTCCTCTGTACAAGTTTTAAATAAAACGATGCAGACAGAAGAATTTCAACAAAGGTTAAGTTCGTTAGAAAAAGAATACAACGAGCAGAGGGAAAAATTGTGGTCAGATCTGAGAAAACAGGCTCAAGCTCTTGGTTTTATACTTGAGGCTTCTGAAAAAGGTATAGTGAGCGTTCCAGTGTACGATGGCAAAAAAATAAGCACCTCTGAGTTTGAAAATCTTCCGGAAGAGATAAAAGAGTATTTTCGAAAAAATTCCGAGAAGTTGCGAGAATTAATTGAAAAAACAATGGTAAAGATCACGGAGATGGATAAAGAATACTGGGAGGAAGTTAAAAACTTACGACGTTACTGGGCAGCTTTTAGCTTAGCTAAGCTTTTCGAACCCCTTGAAAAGAAATATCTCAAATATTCTGATGTTTTTGAATACCTTCAAAACTTGAAAGAGGACATAGCTTCTCACCTATCCCAATTAACTTCCGAAAATCAAAATCTAATAACTTATCTTAAAGAAAAAAGATACAATGTCAACATTATAGTGGATAATTCTTATCTACAAGGTGCACCTGTGATAGAAGAAGACAATCCCACTTTTTCAAATTTAGTTGGTAGAATAGAGTATTATTCCCAAATGGGACTCCTTCAAACGGATTTTACAATGATAAAATCTGGAGCTTTTCACAGGGCAAACGGTGGTTATCTAATAATGGAAGCAGAAAAAGTTTTAAGAAAACCTTACGCGTGGGAGGTAATTAAAAGGTTTTTATCGGAGAAAGAAGTAAAAATTGAAAATATTCAAACCGCTGAAGGCTATTCGAGTGTTGAAAGTTTGGAACCAGAACCTTTATCTTTAACCGTTAAAGTGATTCTCATAGGAGAAGAATGGGTGTACAATTTATTAAGAGTTTACGATAGCGAATTCGAAAAACTTTTTCCCATAAAATCACAATTTGACTATGAGGCAGAGTTAAGCAACGAGAATTTAAATAAATTTTTAGCTTTCTTAAGCAACACAGTGGAAGAAAACGATATCTCACACTTTACAAAAGATGCGATTGAAGAGATTATCAAGTACAGTTGTAGGATGAATGGAAACAACAAAAGGTTCTCCTTAAGATTGGGGGAAATTAAGAATCTACTAATAGACTCTTTCAACATTTCACGGAAAAATGGATCAAGCCCATACATAACCGCCAAAGATATAAAAGATACTACAAAGTTTAGAGAAAAAATGTTTTCCTTTCATAAGAAAAAATTATTTAATGCGATAAAAGAACAAAAGATTGACATAAGAACTGAAGGCTCTGAAGTCGGACAAATAAATGGATTGACTGTTTTGGATACAGGAGATTTCACCTTTGGGCATCCCGTCAAAATAACAGCAAAAAGTTACAGATCCTCTTCTGAAAAAATCATAAACATACACAGGGATATCGATTTAAGCGGGAAAATATACAAAAAATCCTCATTGATCATAGAAAACTATTTCAAACATAAATTTTCTTCTTTCATAGAAACAGGTTTCGGTGTATCTTTAAATTTTGAACAAGTTTATTCTATCATCGAAGGAGACAGCGCTACAATAGCAGAAACGCTGGCTTTAATGTCTTCCATAGCTAACATTCCATTGAAACAAAATATTGCCATCACCGGATCTATGAATCAAAACGGAGAAGTTTTGCCAGTTGGAGGAATAATCGAAAAAATTGAAGGATTTTACGACGCCTGTAAAAATCTCAATTTTACTGGAGATCAAGGGGTGATTATTCCAAGTAAAAATATCGATAATATCGTATTGAAAGACGAAATAAATGAAGATATACAAAATGGAAAGTTCCATATTTGGGCTATTGATAATATAGATGAAGGGATCGAACTAATGACAGATTACAAAGCAGGGACACCAAATGAAAACGGTGAATACGAAGAAGGCACATTTTATTACTATGTAAGTGAAAACCTCAAGAAATTATCAAAAGAGGAGAAAAAAGAAAAAGACGAAAAAGATAACAAATAGCTGTGATTAATTTTAAAATCCCCCATCGTATATAGATGGGGGATTTTAATTATAAACCATAAATTGCAGAAAACTTTTCTTTTATATACTCTACAAAATATTTGGGATTAAGAGTTTCACCTGTAACCTTTTTCAAAAGTTCTTCTGGTTCGTACATTTTACCGTACTTATGGACATTCTCAACCATCCAGTTCAAAACTTCTTTTGAATCTCCTTTTTCTATTTGAGATGGATAATCTTTTAGATCTTTTTTCAATTTTGAGAACAATTGAGCACTGTAAAGATTACCCAACATATATGAAGGAAAATAACCAAATTGTCCATTTGACCAATGAACATCTTGCAAAACACCTACTGCGTCGTTTGCCGGCACAATACCTAAATATTCTTTCATTTTATCGTTCCATACCGTTGGAAGTTCATTTACTTTTATTCTATCGTTTATCAGTGCTTCTTCGATTTCAAATCTCAGCATAATATGAAAGTTGTAAGTTACTTCATCTGCCTCAGTTCTGATGAAATCTTTTTTAACTATATTAACACCTTTATACAGCTCATCACTACTTATTCCTTCAAAAGATGGGAAAATATCTTTTAACTTTTTAGAAAAGAAAACCCAAAAATGAGGCCCTCTTCCTATAATATTTTCCCAAAATCTTGATTGGGATTCATGCACAGCCATAGAAGCACCTTCATCCAAAGGAGTCTCTGAAAATTCCTCAGGGATATGAAGTTCGTATAAAGCATGTCCACCTTCGTGCATAGTTGAAAATAAAGAATATCTCAAATCTTTGTTGTTGTATCTTGTTGTAATTCTTACGTCTTTTGGACCAATTTTTGTTGTGAAAGGGTGAGCAGACATGTCCATACGTCCAGAATCGAAATCGAAATTCATAAATTTTAACGCTTCCAGGGATAACTCTTTTTGCTTATTTACGTCGAAATCTCCTTCAAAGAAATCGTATCTTGGTTCTTTTCCCTTTTCTAAAAGCTCTTTCAGAAAAGGTAGTAGATACTCTTTTAAATAATTTATTGTACCTTTCACCGTTTCTGTTTTCATTCCAGGTTCGAATAAGTCTAAAAGAGCATCGTATCTATTTTTTTCATATCCCAAAGCCTCTGCTTGCTCTTTTTCTAAAGATACGACTTCTTGCAAATAAGGCTCAAATAAAGAAAAGTTATTTTCCTCCCTGGCTTTTTTCCAAAAATGACCTGCTTTTGAAGTCGTTTCGGCTAATTTTCTGACAAGCTGTGGAGGTAACTTTTTAAACTTATCGAAATCTTTCTTGGTTACTCTTACCATTGCTTGATCAATTTCACTCAATTCATCATAATTTTCCTTCTTTGAAAAATAATCCAAAAATTCACCCATCTGATCAGAAACAGACATTCTAAAAAGTGCCTCCATAAGTTCTCCCAAAGCTTTAGAACGATACTCAAAAGCATTGTTGGGAGCGTTAGTTTCTAAATCCCAGTGCATGAGTGCGATAGCCTGACTGTATCTTGAAATCTTGGCTTGAAACTCTTTAAATTCTTCCAATTTAGACATCTTTTTACCCCCTCTTACATAAATTTTTTCACTCTTTAGATATTCTAAAACTTGTTATAGCGCCCCTTTGCCCCGCTCCCCACCCTTAAGGATAAAGGAGTAACACAAATTTTGTTAGTTATCCTTATTATATCAGATTTCTTGAACTATCACAAAGTTTGCTGTATAATATTGTAACGACAACATAATTATACAAGAAACAAGATTTTCAAAATATAATCCATGGGGGTATATATGAAATATCTACTTACTTTAATTTCAGGTGTTTTAACCGGTTTGGCTATGCCGGGTAATTTATTTTCTTTTTTCATCTGGTTTTCATTGGTTTTCTTTCTTAGAAACATAGCCAGATCAAAAACTCATTATGAAAGATTACTTCATACGATAATATATTCCTCTTCCATGCTTGTAACTACTCTTTGGTGGCTGCTTCCTACTTTGTCTAAAAATATACCCCAAATTTTAAAAAATTATTCTTCAATAGTAGGTTTTTTTGGATACGTTGGAATGATAATACTTTTAATGATACCTTACCTCATCATTTGGCTGTTATCAGAACTTTACCATCGAAAAGATAGGCAATACAATTATCTTTCTTTGGTTTTTTTCTATTCTTTTGCCTACACTGTTGCGGAAATTTTGAGGGGTTTTGGAGATTTGGCTTTTATGGGAGGAAATTTATCCTACGCCCTTTACGATCATACAGGGATAATACAAATTGCCTCAATTATAGGGTCTTTTGGTCTAACTTTTATCATAGTTTTTGTCAATGCCCTGATTGCTTTCGATAATTCACGTGATAAGGTATTTAAAATTCTTGCTATATTTACTACTATATACATTTCTAACTTTGCTATAGTGAGGTATCTACCTCCCATTAATGGCACAAACGATTCCATAAAAGTTGGAGTCGTTCAAACGAATGTTCCTCAAGAGATAAAATACTCCTCAAATCCAATACAAGATTATTCAACTTTTTCTAAGAATATCGAAGAATTTAAAAATAGGGATGTGGATGTAGTAGTTTTTCCAGAATCAACTTTTCTTGAAGACATCTCAAAATCAGAAATAGAAAGTCAAATGGTAAGAGACATTCAAAACTTATACAAACCTGTAATATTAGGACACCCAAGGATAGGAAACGATAACCATTTTAACTCTGCCTGGGTGTATAACCCACATGGGAGTATTGAGGGTATCTACGATAAGGTTAAATTAACACCATTTGCCGAATTTTTACCGTATGAAACTATATTTGGAAACTTTGATGTTTTTAGATTATTAAACTATTATACCCCTGGGGAAGATTACCTAACCTTTTCATTGAACGAAACTGATATTGGAGTACAAATATGTTTTGAAACCTATTTCCCGGAAGTCGCAATTAATCAAGCTAAGAATGGAGCAAATTTATTGATTGCAATATCTAACGACGGTTGGTTTAATTCGAAAACAGGCCTGTTTCAACACTTCAGTCAGGGCGTTTTTAGAGCAGTAGAAACGAGAAGAGATTTCATCCAGGTTTCAAATACAGGCTTAACCGGCTCAATCGACAAATATGGAAGAATTACCAACATATTTGAATCCAAAGAAGAAAAAACGGGAATCTTTTTTGTCAATCCAAACGATAACATCTCTTTTTATTC
Source organism: Petrotoga sp. 8T1HF07.NaAc.6.1 (assembly GCF_016772115.1). Lineage (NCBI taxonomy): Bacteria > Thermotogati > Thermotogota > Thermotogae > Petrotogales > Petrotogaceae > Petrotoga > Petrotoga sp. 8T1HF07.NaAc.6.1. The sequence continues at coordinate 90,697 of NZ_AUPG01000003.1, read as the reverse complement.
TAAGGCTTCAGATATATTAAAAATCTTATTTTTTATCGGAGCTCTTCTGCTTGCAATTCTTTAAATTCAGTATCCAAATTCTAAATCAATTAAGTCTTTTGCCGTACCATCTTTTAGAAAACTTTTTATATTTTCTACAGTTTCATCGATACTGTACTTTGTAGCTTCAGTGTTATAGCCTCCAACATGTGGAGACAAAACAACGTTATCAAAGGTATGAACTGGGTAATTAGCTGGCAAGATCGATGGCTTTTCTTTGGAAGGATAATTGTACCAAACATCTATAGCGGCTCCAGCTAATTTTTTAGATTTCAAAGCCTCGTATAGTGCCTTTTGATCTATAACATCACCTCTTCCAACATTTATTATGTATTTGCCAGTCATCTTATTAAACACCTTTTCGTCGATAAGACCTTTTGTATATTTCGTCAAGGGCAAAGTTACGAATACAATTTCACTTTTTTCTATTACATAATCTAAATTGGAACTAATCTCATCCACATTTTCAATATCTATATTTGCGTTTCTTTTATAACCAACAATTTTACAGTCAAAGGTTTTAAGCATTTGTGCAAGATTTTTTCCTATATTGCCTAACCCCAATATTGCACAACTTTTGTTCTGAATAGATACCCATGAATCTTTAACGCTTTCTCCGGCACTAAATCCATGCCAAATTCCTTCTTTTAAATCGTTATGATAAGGTACAATTTTTCCAAGAAGAGCTAAAGCAAGAGTAAAAGCCCTTTCTGCAACTATTCTCGCATTACCATGACTATTTGCAACGCTAATGCCTTTTTCTTTAAGTATTTCTAAAGGTAATTGGTTCACTCCAGCATAGGGAACAAAAATTATTTTCAAATTCTTTGATTTTCCCAAGACGTTCTCGTCCAAGTCTCCACCAAACACTATTGCATCTGCAACTTCCATTGCATCTTCAATATTGCTGATTTCATCACTATCTAAAAATTCATCGTTGGGAAATAATTTCTTCAATTCACTAATTTTTTCTCTCCAATACGAGTTTAACTTGTTCATAAACAATACTTTCAATTTTTTTAATACCCCCTCAAAGTGATTAATTTTACTATCTTTAGCGCCCCTTCGCCCCGCAGCCCGCCCATAAGGATAAAAGTTCTTTTCCCTTTTCCCCAGTAACCATCATTGTTTAATGATCCATACTAATTATATCACAAAAAAAGTCGGAATTAAATTAACAATTTTAAAAGCGGCTAAAGCCGCTCTTTTTATATATCATTTTTGAATTTTTGCCAACTCTTCGAAATTTCCCTTCAACGATTTATACAAATTCTTGTAAGTCTCATAATAATCATCGTAAATCTTGGTATCTTGATAATCAGGTTCAATAACTTCTTTAAATTTTACCCATTTTAAAACATCTTCAAGCTTTTGGCCATCTCCCACTGCAGCCAACATAGCTGCTCCATAAGCACCACCTTCATCAATTTCAGGCATTTTAACAGGCATTTTGAAGTTTGTTGCAACTATCTTTGCCCATGCTTTGTTTTTGGCCCCTCCTCCAACTATTCTAATATCTTTTATCTCTGTTTTTTCTTTTATAAGTTCAAAAGAATCCCTAAGGCCAAAGGTTATACCTTCCATAGTTGCCCTTAGTATGTCATTTTCAGTATTCAAAGAAGAAATCCCAAAGAAAACGCCTCTTGCGTTAGGATCTCTATGCGGGGTTCTTTCTCCGTTTAAATAAGGAAGAAAAATAATACCGTTTGAACCAGGGACTGATTGGTTTGTTCTTTCTTCTATTTCTGCCCAATCTGAACTGGGAAAAAATCGATTCTTTACCCAATTTAGAGAATGAGCGGCTGAAAGCATTACTCCCATGTAGTAATATTTATCTTGTATTACATAGTTAAAGTAATGTATTTTTCCAGATAAATCAGGAACTTTTTTTTCAGTGAGGGTTAAAACAGTGCCTGAAGTTCCGATACTAACCATCGACTCTCCCACTTTTGATATACCTATTCCAAATGCAGCTGATGCATTATCTGCTCCTCCAGAAACGACTTTTGTGTTCCTCCATCCCAATTCATTTTGCAAGCTTTCTTTTAATTCGCCTCGAATCCCATAAGAAGGATACAATTCAGGCATTATATCCATATTAATGCCAAAAGTTTCAAATATATCTTCATCCCAATAATTTGTTTTTACATTAAAACATGCTGTTCCAGAAGCATCCGAATAATCTATACCAATACTACCCGTTAACTTAAAAACAATATAATCCTTAGGTAGAAGAATCTTCTTTATTTTTTTAAAATTCTCTCCTTCATTTTCTTTTAACCACAGTATTTTTGGGAAAGTGAAACCTTCCAAAAAGGGATTCCCTATTTTGGAGATAACCTTTTCTTCACCACCAAAAACTTCTGTAGCTTTTTTACACTGGGGAGTGGTCCTTTGATCACACCAAAGGATTGCTGGCCTAATAGGTTTATTATTTTCATCCAAAACCACCAAGCTATGCATTTGTCCGGAAAACCCTATTACATCTATTTGATGCGTTCTGGAAACTTTTTTTAATATTTCGTATACACCAATCCACCAATCTTCAGGGTCTTGTTCAGCCCATGCAGGTTTGGGAACTTTCATTTCTAATGGATAGGAATAACTATCCAAAACTTCTCCTTCTTCAGATACTACTAAACCCTTCAATCCAGTTGTCCCAACGTCAATTCCTAAGTACTTATGCAAACTTATCACCTCATTCTAAATTACAGCTTTTTCTGCAAAATCATCCATCACCCTTAAATTTGCCCCCGTCAAACATGCTGTTTCTATATCAAAAACAGGTCTCAAGGGCTTTTTTAAAGATTTTAAGGTTGGCTTCAGAGCTCGAGTCTTTATAATATTTTCAATCTCTGTGAAATACTCATCCGGGAAAAGATACCCATACCCCCCAAAAATTACAAACTCAGGATTTAAGATATTTATTAAATTAACCGTCCCTACTCCCAAATAATATAACATCTGTTTAATTATTTCATCGGCGTTTCCTTCCTTCTTCTGGGCTTTTATAAGAAGATTTCTAAATTTTTCTTCGTAATTGTTGCCTTCCAATCGCCCATTGCTGTATTCATATATCTTAGAAACTGTATCAATTGAGGCAAACGTTTCCCAACATCCTTGATTATTGCAAAAACATTTTTCTCCATCTTCATCGATGCTCATGTGACCAAATTCACCTGCTGTGAAATTAGGTCCCAAATGAATTTGACCATCTATAAGCAAAGCTCCTCCTATCCCCTGAGATATGAAAACATAGACTCCGTTGTTTAGGTTGGCAATATTCTTGTTAAAATACATCTCTGCTTGTAGAGCTAACTTTGCCTCATTTGCAGCGAAAATTGGTTTGTCACATTTGGGTAGTTCCTTTAAAAGAGCTGCTTTAAGATCGATCTCACTCCAATTAAAATGAGGTACGTATTCGATAATCAAGTTTTTCCTATCAATCATTCCTGGAAAAGAAAAAGAAAGGCCTACTATATTATTCCCATTAGCATTTTCATATATTCTTTTTATCTCAACAGCTAATTTACCAATAAAAACATTAAAATTTTTTGGGGTTTCAAATTCAACAATCTTATTTATTGAATTGTTCATATATCCAAGACCTACGACTGTTTTTTCAACTCCAACCTTAACGATAATGGAAGCAGCAACGCCTTTCGCTGCTTCCAGTTTTATAGGTTTTCTTCCAACCCCTTTAGAAGATTTTCTATCTCCTTCTTCTATTAAGTTTTTAGAAATCAAATCATACGTAATCTTTGTCACAGTACTTTTATCCAAACCTGTAAGCTTAGAAATCTCATTTCTTGAGATTCCAGAATAATATCTGATCAAATTGAAAACCATTAATTTGTTTGAATATCCCATTCTTTCTGCATTGATTTTCTTTATCTTCAAAACAAAGCCTCCTGATTTATTGTCTATTCGTAGATATACAAATTTAATAAGTTTTCCAAATATTCTTGTCTTCCAGATTTTGGTACTCCCACTTTTTTATCTAGTACATACTCTTCGAGTTCTTTGAAATTAGTTCGTCCATCCACTATCTTTTTACCCATTCCTTCATTAAAACTATTATACCTTTTTTCTACAAAGTCTTCCAAAACTTTGTCTTCTAAAATCTTATTGGCTAATATCAATCCTAACGCAAATGCATCCATTCCTGCTATATGAGCGTAAAACAGATCAATATTTTCGTAAGAAGGTCTTCTAACATGTGAGTCAAAGTTCAAACCACCCGGAGCTATTCCTCCATTCTTAAGTATTTCATACATTGCCAAAACGTTTTCAAATACGTTTGTTGGGAATTGATCTGTATCCCATCCCAACAATAGATCACCCATGTTAGCATCAACGCTTCCCAATATATTATTTATCCTTGCATACCTTAATTCATGCTGAAAAGTATGACCAGCAAGAGTGGCATGATTTGCTTCTATATTGAACTTGAAATACTTATCAAGATCGTACTTTTGTAAAAATGCATAAGAGTTCGCAACATCAAAATCATATTGATGTTTTGTGGGCTCTTTTGGTTTGGGTTCTATCAAAAATTGGCCATCAAAACCAATTTCTTTGGCGTAATCTACAGCCATGTGTAAAAAATTAGCCAAATTGTTCAATTCCAACTCCATATTAGTGTTTAAAAGGGTTTCATATCCTTCTCTTCCACCCCAAAAACATAATTTTCACCATTTAATTCCTTAGTAATCTCAAGTGCCTTTTTCACCTGTGCAGCGGCATAAGCATATACATCTGCATCACAAGACGTTGCTGCACCTTGCATAAACCTTGGATGAGTGAAAAGATTCGCTGTTCCCCAAAGAAGCTTTATACCTGTTTCTTTCATTCTTTCTTTTATTCTTTCTACTACTTTGTCTAATAACTTATTTGTTTCTCTCAACGTTTCTTGTTCATCAACTAAGTCTCTGTCATGGGTACAAAAATATTTAACCCCTAATTTGCTCATGAACTCAAATGCTGCATCACATCTTGCGTAAGCTTTATCTAAAGAATCTGAAAACTTATTCCACTCTCTGCTGGCACTTTCTATACCGAACATGTCCCTTCCTTCTGCGGTGAAAGTGTGCCAGTAGGCCACAGAAAATCTCAGATGTTCTTCCATAGTTTTATTACCAATTTTTCTCTTGGGATCATAATAGTGAAAAGCTAACGGATCCTTTGATTCCTTACCAACATACTCAACCTTTTTAATATCTTTGAAGTATTCTGTCATTTTAAGACCTCCTGTAAGTTTTTTTGTACATATTTAAGCCTCTTTCTTTTTACTTGCAACATCAAACCATACCGCAAATATTAATACTAAACCTTTTATTATAGACTGCCAAAAAACCGGGACATTCATAAGACTCATTCCATTGTCTAGACTTGCCATTACAATTGCTCCAATTACTGCACCAACAACAGTACCTATTCCTCCCATTAAGCTTGTACCACCTATAACACAAGCAGCTATAGTATCTAACTCAGCTCCTTCTCCACCCGAAACAGCCGCCGCATTAAGTCGAGAAGTTAAAAAAATGCCTGCAAAAGCTGCTAATAGTCCATTAATCATAAAAACTATAAGTGTAATCTTTTTTACGTTTATTCCAGATAAAGTTGCAGCCTGACTATTACCGCCAATTGCATATATATATCTTCCAAAAACTGTATTTTGAGAAATATAAGTGAAGAATATTAAAAGAATAACAGCTATTAAAACAGGAAAAGGAACTCCTCGATAAGAATTGAAAATTACAATAAAAATGGTTATTAATAAAATATAAGCCAATAATTTTAAAAATTCTACTCTCAAAGAGGGAGCATTTAATCCATGAGATTTTTTCTTCTTCCATGAATTAAGTTCTGCTAGTATTATGAGAATAGCACCGATAACTCCTATTATTATCCCTACAATGTTTGATAGATAACCTTTTCCCAAAAATTCAAAAAAACCTCTCATTGGACCAATAGTAGTACCTTTTGTAATTCCTAATAGAATTCCCCTGAAAATGAGCATGCCACCTAATGTAACAACAAAGGCTGGAACTCCTCGGTAAGCTACCCAATATCCATTCCATAGACCTATAAGAAGTCCAATACCTAAAGTAATGAGGATAGAAATAAAAGGATCCATTCCGTTCCACACATGCAAAATTGCTACAATACCCCCAGTTAGTCCTACAATAGAGCCAACCGAAAGATCTATTTGCCCCAATATTATAACAAAAACCATACCCATTGCTAATACTGATAAAAATACTGATTGTCTGAATAAATTAGAAATATTCCTAGCACTTAAAAAAGAACCTTCGGTCAAGATGGTAAAAAATACCCAAATTACTATTAGAGCTATTATCATCATGTACGATCTTAAACTTAAATTTAAACTAATCTTTCCCCTTTTCAAAACACCTCTCCTCCTTTAGTCCCAGTGGCAAGGTACATAACTTCTTCTTGGGTTAAATTGTGGTTGATATTTTCTAATTCTCCCATAAATTTACCTTCATGCATAACTATAACTCTATCGCTCATACCTATTATTTCTGGTAATTCAGAAGATATCATAATTATTGAAATACCTTGAGATGCTAAATCATTCATTAATGAATATATTTCTTGCTTAGCTCCAACATCTATTCCTTTTGTAGGTTCATCCATAATCAATATTTTTGGTGTTCTTATCAAATTTCTACCTAGTAAAACCTTCTGTTGATTACCTCCACTCAAAGTAGTAATATTTGTTTCTGGAGAAGAAGTTTTAATATTTAGTTGTTTGATCATTCTAAGAGCTTCTACTATTTCGTCTTCTTCAGATATTTTAAAATAACTACCAAACGATTTAATGAAAGTAATTGAAAGGTTTTGCCTTACAGATAGATTGGGAAATATCCCCAAATTTTTCCTATTTTCAGATAAATAAGCTATTCCGAGTTCTAACGCTTGCCTTGGTGAACTTATTTCTAATTCTTTGGAATTCAAAAATACCTTTCCACTTTTATTACTCGAATTGAATCCTATTATGCTAGTCATTAATTCTGTTCTACCCGCACCGACTAATCCAAACAGACCTAATATTTCTCCTTTTCTAAGGTGAAAACTAATATTTTCAACAACTTTTCTTTGAGAATCGTAATCCTCAAAAAGCGTATAATCACTCACTTCAAATACTATTTCGTTTGGAATATAACGTCTTTTGGGAAACATTTGATTTATTTCTCTCCCCACCATCATTTTTATGAGATCACTTTCTTTTACTTCACCAATGGGCCTTGTGTCAATTAATTTGCCATCTCTTAGAACGCTGACAGTATCAGCTAACTCAAAAATTTCGTCAAGCTTATGTGAAATATAAATAGACGTAACCCCTTCAGATTTCAACTCTTTTAAAATAGCAAACAATATCTTTGTTTCATTTTCTGTTAAAGATGAAGTAGGTTCATCCAAAATCAAAATATTACAATTTTTAACTAAGGCTTTAGCAATTTCAATTAACTGTTGTTTTGCAGAACCTAAGTATTTTACTTTATTAAGAACATTTTCATTCTCCATCTTCAATTTTTTTAACCATTCCTTAGCTTCCTTGATCATTTCATTCCAATCTATTGAAACTCCTCTTACAATAGCTTTACCCATAAAGATGTTTTCAACGATATTTAATTCGTCAAATAGGCTCAATTCCTGGTGAACAACAGCGATTCCTGCTTCTTCTGCTTCTTTTGGATTTCTAAATTTCACCCTTTCTCCATGTAGATAAATTTCACCTTCATAGGTTCCCAATGGATATATTCCACCTAATATACTTATCAAAGTAGACTTTCCTGCTCCGTTTTCTCCACAAATAGCATGGATTGTATTTTCCTCAATTTTTAAATTGATATTTTCAAGGGCTTTTACCCCTGGAAACTCTTTTGATATGTTTTTCAATTCTAAAAGAGCGGCCATTTAATCACCTCAATTGTTATGTGTTATAAAAATGAGACTGAAGGGTTAGGGATTGACCCCTAACCCAATATTCAAAGTTCTGTTTAATCCACTTTCGGCCATTGAGATTTGGGAACATTTTTATATACATCTTCTAACCTTTGGAAACCATCCTTTATAACCGTTTCTACTATATTAGTTTTATCAACAGGGATAGGCTCCAAGAAGAAAGTAGGAACCTCCTTATACTCATTGTTAATTGATCCATTTGTTACAATATGAATATCCTTAGCAGCTGAAACAGCCATAATAGCAGCCATTGTGGCGATATCCTTTATAGGTTTATAGACGGTCACTGTTTGTGTACCTTCAACTACTCTCTGGCAGGCAACCAGGTCTGCGTCTTGTCCAGATACTAAAACTTTTCCCGCTAGTCCTTGTTCCTTTAACGCTTCTACCGCCCCTCCAGCTGTACTATCGTTGGAAGCAACAATTGCATCAATCTGATTTTGAGTAGCGGTTAAAGCATTTTCTACAATCTTCATAGCTTCTTGCATTGACCAGTCTTTTGCCCATTGATCTCCTACTATTTTTATCGCCCCACTATCAATATATGGCTGAAGAACGTTCATTTGACCTTCTCTAACAAAATGCGCATTCATATCTGTTGGAGACCCTCCCAACAAGAAATAATTACCTTCTGGTTTCCTATCAACCAAGTACTGTGCTTGAATTTCTCCAATTCTTATTGGGTCGAAAGTAATGTAATAATCTAAATCACATTCCATTAAAAGACGATCATACGCAATTACTGGAATTCCGTTAGCGTGAGCCTCTTCAACCACACTTCCCATAATATAACCATCATGTGCAATGATAACTAAAACATCAGCTCCTTGATTCATCATGTTTTCAACCTGAGAAACTTGCAATAAATCATCATTATTGGCCGATTGTACAATAACCTTTGCACCAAGTTTCTCAGCAGTTTCAACAAAAATATCTCTATCTTTTTGCCACCTTTCAAGTTGCAAATTAGCAACAGAAAGCCCAATCAACACCTCATCCTTTGCAAATAAAGCACCACCAAATGTTAATAAAAACACCAGAAAAACCAAAAGAACTTTCTTCATTTTACTAACCTCCTCTTTTTTTGTTTTTTTACCATTAGTACTAATGGTAAAAACTGCATCTAACTACTTCCATTTTAAAATATTCTATTTATCATTGTCAATAGTAAGTTTATCCAATCAACTAATATTAGGAGCAATTACGAGCAATTATTTGCGATTAGGAAGCTTTTTCTTAGTTTTTCTTGAATTTTGTTAAAAATTGTTTTGTAAGATTTCATTAGATTTTCTTGTTTAATCGACTTAGATTGTTTTTAATCGACATTAATCAGCTCTATTTAAAAGTGAGAAATTTTTTTCACGGTGTTATAATTTTGTTAGAAGATGTGAAGTTTTTGCTTAATCGAAAGAGAGGTCTTATATTTGAAAAAGGTCTATATAGACGGCGAACATCTGAGTTTGGAAGATGTGATTAATGTAGCTAGACATTATTACGAAGTGGCTATCGATAAATCTGTCCTTGAGAACATTGAGAACTCCAGAAAAATTGTAGAAAAGTTTGCAGAAGAGGAAAAAGTCATATATGGTATAACTACTGGCTTTGGAGAACTCTGTAATGTTTTCATTTCGAACGATAAAACAGAGAAATTACAAAAGAATCTGATCAGAAGCCATGCATGCGGAATTGGGGATCCTTTGGATATAGAAACTGTTAGAGCGATTATGTTGCTTCGTGCGAATTCTTTGGTCAAAGGTTTTTCTGGAATAAGGTTATCCACCATACAAACTCTGATTGATATGATCAACAAGAAGGTTCACCCAATAATACCAGAAAAAGGATCTTTAGGAGCCAGTGGTGATCTTGCTCCTTTAGCCCATATGGTTTTACCGATGATAGGAGAAGGAGAAGCTTATTACGAGGGCAAACGGTTAAATGGAAAAGAAGCGATGAAGTTGGCGGGAATAGATACGATAAATCTTGTTGCCAAGGAAGGTCTCGCTTTGATAAATGGAACACAAGTTATGACGGCTATAGGTGCATTATCGATATACGATAGCATAGAACTTTTAAAAACAGCAGACATAATTTCATCGTTGAGTTTTGAGGCGCTGAACGGTGTCATCGAGGCTTTTGATGACAGGGTACACAATCTAAGACCTCATAAAGGGCAAATTGGGTCCGCTAATAATTTAAGGAAAATACTTGAAGGTAGTAAAATGGTGTCTCATCAAGGGGTATTACGTGTTCAAGATGCTTATTCCTTGAGATGTATCCCGCAGGTTCACGGTGCTTCACGTGATGCGGTAAATTATGTAGAAGATATCATCGTGAAAGAGATGAATGCAGCAACCGATAATCCTTTGATATTTTCAAAAGAAGAAGAAGCAATATCCGCGGGGAATTTTCACGGCCAACCAATTGCATTGGGCATGGACTTTTTGGCGATTGCTTTGTCTGAAATTGCAAATATATCAGAAAGACGAATAGAAAGGCTTGTTAACCCTAAATTGAGTGGGTTAGCTCCTTTTTTGATAGAAGAAAGTGGCTTGAATTCTGGTTTTATGCTGGTTCAATATTCAGCTGCTTCGTTGGTTTCAGAAAACAAAGTCTTAGCTCATCCTGCAAGTGTTGACTCGATTCCTTCTTCTGCAAACCAAGAAGATCACGTTTCTATGGGTACAATCTCAGCGAGGAAGGCGAAAAATATTCTAAACAACGTCCAAAAAGTATTAGCTATGGAAATGATGTGTGCTTGCCAAGCCATAGATTTACGAGGGAATAAAGGTTTAGGAAAAGGTTCAAAGATAGTTTATGATATAGTAAGAGATAAAGTACCAAAGATAAACGAAGACAGAGCAATGTACGAAGTGATAGATAAATGTGAAGACATATTAAAATCTGGCATAATCGTTAAAGAAGTGGAAAAAGTAATTGGTAAATTATTTTAAAGAAAGGAGAAATTATCATGGTGAACAATATCGATATTTCTAACGCAATGTCCATTAAGTTGGTTGATGAACTTCCTAGTATGCCCAAATTCATAGAAGGCATAAGAAGGGCACCTAAAAGGCCTTTGAACTTATCAAAAAGAGAAGTTGAATTAGCCCTTGCAAACGCCTTAAGGTACGTACCAGAAAATTTGCATGAAAAATTGGCTCCAGAATTTCTGCAAGAGTTGTTTACTCGAGGTAGAATTTATGGATACAGGTATAGGCCTGAGGGCAACATTAAAGCAAAACCTATAGATATGTACAAGGGTAAATGTATTGAAGGAAAGGCATTTCAGGTCATGATCGACAACAACTTGGATTTCGATGTCGCTTTGTATCCTTATGAACTGGTAACCTATGGTGAAACCGGTCAAGTTTGTCAAAATTGGATGCAGTACAGGTTGATTAAAAAATACCTAGAAGAACTTACAAGAGAACAAACCTTAGTTGTAGCTTCAGGACATCCCCTAGGATTGTTCAGATCAACTCCAAATAGTCCACGAGTGATAATAACAAACGCCTTGATGGTTGGGATGTTCGATGACCAAGAACATTGGATTAAGGCACAAGCTATGGGTGTTGCCAACTACGGGCAAATGACTGCAGGAGGTTGGATGTATATAGGACCTCAAGGTATCGTTCATGGCACTTACAATACCTTGTTGAACGCTGGAAGGTTGAAATTAGGGATACCACAAGATAGTGATCTAAGAGGACGTTTGTTTGTTAGTTCAGGTTTAGGTGGAATGAGCGGTGCTCAGGCAAAAGCAATAGAAATTGCAAGAGGGGTTGGGATAATTGCAGAAGTAGATTATTCCAGAATTCAAACAAGGCTCAACCAAGGTTGGCTAAAAACTTACAGCAAAGATTTGGACGAAGTTTTTGAAATAGCCTTCGATCATCTAAATAGAAAAGAATCCATTTCCATAGGTTATTATGGTAATATTGTAGATCTATTGGAATACATTGTAAAGAAAGGTATAAAGGTAGATTTGCTATCAGATCAGACGTCTTGTCACGCCGCCTACGAGGGAGGGTACTGCCCGCAAGGCTTGACTCATGAAGAGAAGAATCACCTCTTAGAAACAAATAAAGAGAGATTTGTTGAATTAGTCAACAATTCATTGAGAAGACATTTCGAGCTTATAAAAACAATGGTTGAAAGGGGAACCTACTTTTTTGACTATGGGAATAGTTTCATGAAGGCGGTTTTTGATGCAGGAGTGAAAGAAATAGCAAAAAATGGGTTAGATGAAAGCGAAGGGTTCATATTTCCCTCGTATGTGGAAGATATAATGGGGCCATTAATATTCGACTATGGTTATGGACCTTTCAGATGGGTATGTTTAAGTGGAAAAAGGGAAGATCTATTGAAAACGGACAAAGCAGCGATGGAATGCATAGATCCCAATAGAAGGGGCCAGGATAGAGACAACTACATATGGATTAGGGATGCAGATAAAAACAATCTTGTTGTTGGTACTCAAGCACGAATTCTTTATCAGGATGCTATGGGAAGGATGAAGATAGCCCTTAAATTCAATGAAATGGTTAGAAAAGGGGAAGTTGGTCCCATTATGCTTGGAAGGGATCATCACGATGCAGGCGGAGCTGACTCTCCTTTTAGAGAAACAGCGAATATAAAAGATGGGAGTAATATAATGGCTGATATGGCAACCCATGATTTCGCTGGAAATATAGCAAGGGGAATGAGTTTGGTAACATTACACAACGGAGGTGGAGTTGGTATCGGTAAAGCCATTAACGGTGGCTTTGGCTTGGTTCTGGATGGAAGCGAAAGGGTGGATGAAATAATAAAGGACGCAATTCCATGGGATGTTATGGTTGGGGTTGCCAGACGATCATGGGCTAGGAATGAAGCTTCTATAGAAACATCCATAGAGTACAACAAAGAAAACAAAAATACAGACCACATAACTTTACCGTACATTGCTGATGAAAATATGGTAAAAGATTTAGTTGATAAATATTATCAGGGTTAGGAGGTAGATACTTTGAACAAAATTGTAGAATGTGTTCCAAATTTCAGTGAAGGAAGAGATAAAGAAAAATTAGAGCGTATTGTAGATGAAATAAGAAAACAAGAAGGAGTAAAATTATTAGATTACTCTATGGACAGAGACCACAACAGAAGCGTAGTTACTTTTGTGGGGGAACCAGATCAAGTAATAGAAGCAGCTTTTAACGCTTGTAAAAAAGCGGCTGAATTGATAGATTTGAGAACCCACAAAGGTGAACATCCAAGAATGGGGGCTACAGACGTCATACCGCTCATTCCAATTAAAAACATATCGATGCAAGAGTGTGTAGAGTACTCTAAAAAATTGGCAAAAAGAATAGGAGAAGAGTTGAATATCCCCGTAATATTGTATGAAAAATCAGCCAGCCGACCTGAAAGAGAGGATTTAGCTGTTATAAGAAAAGGCGAGTTCGAAGGAATGTTTGAGAAGTTAAAACAAGAAGCGTTCAAACCAGATTTTGGCCCAGATAAACCGCATGAAAGTGCAGGAGTTACCGCCGTGGGGGCAAGGATGCCTTTGATAGCTTTCAACGTGAACCTAAATACCAACAACATAGACATTGCAAAAAAGATAGCCCAAGCTGTGAGAGGTAAAAGTGGAGGATTTAAATATTGTAAAGCGTTGGGTTTTGAATTGAAAGAAAGAAATATAGTCCAAGTTTCCATGAATATGGTTGATTACACAAAAACACCTTTGTACAGGGTATTTCAGGTGATAGAAAATGAAGCGAACAGGTATGGAGTGAACGTTGTTGGAAGTGAAATAGTTGGGTTGGTACCTTTGAATGCCCTTGTTGATACAGCTGATTACTTTTTAAAATTAGAAGATTTCAGTTATGACAAAGTTTTGGAGAATAGGATTTATGGCGATTGATATGAGCGAAAAAGCTACTTTAATAATAAAAAACATCTCAAATTTAATAACGATGAGAGGTCCTAATAGACCAAGAAAGAAAGAGGAAATGTCAGAAATTGGCTTAATAAAAAATGGCATAATTGCTGCTTCAAAAGATAAGATTATCTACGTTGGAAGTGGTGATTTGCCAAAAGACATAGAAATAGCTCAAGATGCAAAAATTATAAACGCCCAAGGGAAAACTGTAACACCCGGTTTAATAGACTCTCACACTCATTTGGTCCATGGTGGCTCAAGGGAATATGAATTATTTAAAAAATTAGAAGGTGAGAGTTACTTAGATATTTTAAGTTCTGGGGGAGGAATATACGACACCGTTGAATCAACTAAAAAGGCATCTTTTGAAGAATTACTTGAAAAGTCAGAAAAGAGTTTAAATAGAATGTTGTCTTACGGAGTAACAACCGTTGAAGCAAAAAGCGGTTATGGGCTTGATGACTTTGACACAGAATTGAAACAGCTTGAGGTCATAAGAGAACTCAATAGAATCCACCCCATAGATTTGGTTCCTACATTTTTGGGGGCGCATGCCGTACCTAAAAAGTACCAAGACAACGTCGATAAATTCGTAGATATACTCATAACTGAAATGATCCCGTATGTAGCAGAAAAAAATTTAGCTAAATTTTGTGATGTATTCTGTGAAAAAGGAGTTTTCTCAGTTGATCAATCCAGAAAAATACTTTCTGCTGCAAAAGAACACGGTCTATTCCTCAAAATTCACGCAGACGAAATAGAACCTTTAGGAGGTACCGAATTAGCTGCTGAGTTAGGCTGCGTTTCAGCAGATCATTTGGTAGGTGCAAGTGATGAAGGCTTGAAAAAAATGGCTGAGAACAACGTTATAGCTACCCTTCTTCCTACAACAACCTTCTTTTTACAAAGTGAGAAGTATGCAAACGCCAGAAAGATGATTGAACTTGGTATACCAATTGCATTATCGACCGATTATAACCCAGGAAGTTCGCCTACAGAAAATTTACAATTGGTTATGACGTTTGGGGCAATAAAATTACATATGAATCCAAAGGAAATAATTACATCGGTTACTATTAATGCGGCTTGTGCACTGAAATTAGAAGATAAAATTGGTAGTTTGGAGGTAGGTAAAAAACTGATATGGCGATTTTCGATGTTCCAAATATAGAATACTTAATATACCACTTCGGAGTAAACCACACTCAAACTGTTATCAAAAATGGTGAAGTGTATGACATAGCCACGGTCTCTTGACAAAGCCTATAACGTAGTGTATAATAATTTTGATATATTGACATAAATAACTTTTTCGCCGGGGTGGTGGAATTGGTAGACACGTATGGTTGAGGGCCATATGAGTATTTACACTCGTGCGGGTTCAAGTCCCGCCCCCGGCACCAGAATAAAGGATCGTGTTTTACGATCCTTTTGTTTTTTGAATTAATTTTATTATATTCCTGATTGATAATCTCACTTCTGATTTCTATCTACTGGGGGTAAAAGTATAGAAAAGAAAACTGAAGTTACCTTCCCCTTTTTTATTGAATTATTCATTGCCTTTTCTTTGTTATTAGTACTTTCCTACTTGAATAAAGCCGCAGTATTAATAGGCTATTTTTTGTTTCTTCTTCTTTTAAAACTCTTTGAGAAAGATAAATTAAAAGTCTTTTTAATCGGTGTCTTGTTGTTTCCTGGCTTGTTATACATTCCCATCAATCTCAATTCAGAAGCAGGTATTTTAGGGAAAATTATAGACAAAAGAGGAAATTATTATACGGTATTTTCAAGAAAAATCTATTATGAAAATCAATGGCAGAAATACAGGAATTATTATAAATTTTACTATGGTGAATTCAGTACGGTTCCCATCACTACGGGCAAAAACGTCTACATATACGGAACCATTGAAAACGATTTTCTTAGAGCTGAATATGTGGCTCCTGCCAACAACAATTCGATTATGAAGATAAAAGATCTTGCAACCAATAGATTGTCTGAAAACATTCAAAATACCGAGGCACTTGATATATTGACGAGCTCTTTTATGGGTAATATACGGGATAAAGAGGTATTTCAAAAAACAGGGACTTTGCATCTATTTGCCGTTTCAGGTATGCACGTGTACATAATTTACTCGATGATCAGTTTCTTTCTCAACTTTTTTATCTTGAAAAGGAATTTAAGACTCATCTTATACTCCACTATCATCACTTTTTATTTGGTTTTTACCGGATTCACCCCAAGTTCTGTACGGGCTGTATCGCTTTTAGTCACTTTAAACTTATTCAGACTTTTCGACGTTCCTGTTAGCTCTTTCAACATCTTAGGATTAATAGGATATCTCAACCTTTTGTTCTTCCCCAATAATCTTATGAACGTTAGTTTCCAAATGAGTTATGCAGCAACTTTTATGATTTTATTTTCAATGAACCATATAGAAAATCAATATTTTAGATCCTTATCTGTTCCTATAGCGGCATATGTCGGTATATTTCCTATAGCGTTGATACACTTTGGAGAAATTTCTTTGATTGGACTTTTCATAACGCCCATTCTAACCCCTGCTATTTCATTACTAATCTTATGTAGCGTTCTTTCAATATTATTGCCTTTCAATTTTGTTCATTCTTTTTCAACTTTTTTTGCTTTGTCAATAAAAAACTTCGTAAATCTTTTTACATTTTGGGAGCCAATTGAATTTAATTCTTTATTTATTCCGTTATTTCTATGGAGTTTGATCTTTTTGCTTTATGTCTGGCTTCTTCAAGTTAACAAAAGAAAAAAGGACCCCATTTAATAAGGGCCCTTAATTTTGAATCATACTTGTCTACATTGGAGGTTCTTCATCCAAAAGATCTTCGATCTCTGATTGATCAGAAAATTCAATTTTTACAATCCATCCTTTATTTTCCGCATCTTCGTTTATTATTTCCGGCTGGTCTTCAAGATCTTTGTTAACTTCAACAATTTTTCCACTTAAAGGTACATATATATCTTCGGCTGACTTCACAGATTCTATGGTGCACAGGACTTCACCTTTTTTTACTTCTTTCCCAACTTCTGGTAATTCAACGTAGGTTACATCACCCAATTCTTCAGCAGCCTTCGCAGAAATCCCAACAGTTGCAATATTTCCTTCTATTGTTACATATTCGTGGGTAGCTGTGTATTTCTTCATAATACTTGACTCCTCCTTTTAATTTGTAATTTTTGTTGTCTATAGAAATCAAAAAAGTTGCTATAGCGCCCTTCCCCCGCATCCCACCCAAATGATGAGATAATCAATAGCCTGCCTTTTTTACCGCTCTGATTACCCCAACAGTTATTAAAATCGCTATTATGATCTCTGGAATACCGTTTGTTAGGCCTATAGCCAACACTACCCCACCTACGGCTTCCCTTGCTACTCCCATAGCGGTAGCTATCCTGTCGGCAAATAAGAGATACATCATACCTAAAACACCTGCGGTGTTAGTAAAAGTTCCTAAAGCAGCACTTACACCAATAGATACGCTATCTCTCCATTTTGAAACTTTTTCTTTATTACTCGAGAAAAGTTCAAATACTAACCTGTATGAATAATATGAAACTAAACCAATCAATATTCTTGGTAATACAGAAACTAAAGGATTAACAAAAGCAAAAGACAATATATTCGGTCTTAAAAGTGCTTGAATTATACTAGACACCCCAAATATCAAACCTATAACCATTCCTGCAATAGGTCCCTCCAATATTGCCCCAATTATAACTGGAATATGCATAGTTGTTGCATTCGCTGGAGGAATAGGGATAAATCCCAATGGAGTAAATCCTAGAACAAAAGAAATACCAGATAACAACGATATAGTTACCAAGCGTTTGGTTTTTGATCTCATGCTTTTTCTCCTTTTAATGTGAAAAGTTAGCTACAAACATTTAACTATTTTAAATAATTGTCAAACCACGCGGTAATCTCTTTTAATCTTCTTACTCGATGTTTTGGTTTTCCACTTCTGCTCAACTCATGATTTTCTCCTCTGAACATAACCAATTTTGATTCCACGCCATTGTATTTGAGTGAAGTGAACATCTGCAATCCTTCAGCCAACCAACAACGGTAATCTTCTTCCGAATGTATAAAAAGAGTTGGAGTTTTAACGTTATCTGCGTATTTCATAGGTGAATGGAACCATAACTTTTCATAATCACTCCAGGGGGTGGCTGCTTGTTGATCTTCAACGAAATAGTAACCGATATCGGTAGTGCCAAATTTAGCTATCCAATTCGCTATACTTCTTTGAGAAACAGCAGCCTTGAACCTATCAGTATGTCCAATTACCCAGTTGGTCATATAACCACCATAAGAACCACCTGTTACCCCTATTCTATTTTCGTCTATGAAAGAGAACTTTTCCAATACTTTATCAACAAAGTCCATTATGTCTTCATAGTCTATTGTTCCATACTTTCCTCTGATATCTGCAAACTCATCCCCTCTTCCATCACTTCCTCGGGGATTACAAAACATAACAACATAACCTTCATTTGCCCAATACTGCATTTCATGGAAAAAAACATCTCCACCATAAACGGTTTTTGGGCCACCATGAATATCTAAGATTGCGGGGTATTTCTTGTTCTCTTCAAAATTAACAGGTTTCATAACCCATCCTTCTATTTCTATCTCACCTTTGCCAAGAAAGGTTATTTTTTCAGGCTTAGATAAAGTTTTTTCTCCTATTACCCATTCGTTGAAAGTAGTTAGTTGTTTCTCTTCATTGCCTGCTAATTCGTATAGTTCTTGAAGTTTAACATCTCTCATCCCCACAAAGATGATACGATCTTTAAATACATCAAAACCATCAACGGATCCGCTTTGTGTGGTTAATTTTTCCCTCTTACCTCTCTCATCTATTCTATTTATGAAAGAATTTCCATACTCTGTTGTTTCAAAATAAAGGTAATTGTCCTCCACTTTGAATTCACTATTAGAACCATATCTACAATCAGAACCTACAGAACTCCAAGTACTAAAATCAAAATCAGTTTGAATTTGTTTCACTTCTTTTGTTTGTAAGTCCATCAAATAAAATTTTGGGTTCTCGTTGATTCCATACTCTTTCATGTTGGACCCTAAGAAGATTATTTTCTCTTTGAGAAAGTCTGCATATACATAATTGAAAGGATCTTCATGAGTTAATTTTTCTAAACTTTCTTTCTTTAAGTCATATAAATAAAGATCGGATCTTATTTCCATTTTATCTTTAAAAGTGTTGGAAATGAAAAGTATTAAATCTTTCTCTTCATTTAATTTAAAACCTTCTACGTTTGTCAATTCATCTGTTAAGGGGGTAACTTTCTTATCTTCTAACGTATAAATGTATAATCTATTTCTTTTCTTGTTGGTAAATCCTCGGCCATTCGACCAGAAGGGTATTTCATCTAAAACTTCGTAATCTTTTTCTTCTTTGAGCTTATCCAATTCCTTTTCTTTTTCTTCCTTTGAAAGGTTATCCAAATTCTTATATTTCGGGTCGTAAATACCAGTTACAACAAACTTATCCTTAGATATGGGTTCAATATCTGATGCAAAGAACGGGAGTTCAAAGTATTTTTGAGCTTCTCCACCTTTGATGTTTATTATATAAAAAATTGTAAAAGGTTCTCCCTTTTCTTTCCTCTTTTTATCCTTTTCCTCTCTTACCGTTGAGAAGATGATATTCTCATCGTCCAACCATACATAAGAACTTTCTTGATTGAAAGTAGTAAGTTTGTTGGTCTTTCTATTATCTACATTGTAAAGCCATATATTTGATAGATACTTGTTCTCATCGACATCCATCTCAGAGACAACAAAAGCTAAGTTTTTACCATTCGGTGAAAATTTTGTGTTCGATATAAATTTGTACTTTGTAAAATCCTCTAAAGCTAATTTCTCCATTACTCTACCTCCTCACAAAATGTAATTATTACTGTCGTTAAAATTCTAATACTTGCACTTTTTTAAAATCAAAATCTAATTTTCATTTTGATAGATCTTTGGTTGAGATATTTCAACAAAAGGATCGTCCTGAAATATTAAAGCGTTACTTTCCATGCTTTCTTGCCTATCAATGTTATCTATGGTTTCTGGGCCATAGATAAGCTGATACAAAGAATAATTGTAAGGGATACCTATTTCTTTCAATCTTTTAATATCTCTCAACCAATCTGGTTCTTCAACTGGAGCATCTGATGAAATAAAAAGAGGAACTTGTGACTTGTATAAATCATAAAATCTAAACGCATCTTTTACCCTTTCACCCAATCTATCTGCAATAAAAACTTTATCGGATTCAATGAATTGAGGTTGTATGTCTACAATAAGGTTATGTTTTTTAATCCTTTCTATTTGGTTAGAACTAAGCAGAATAGCATGAATTATTCTATGCCTTAATTTAGGATTGACTCTTTCAAAAACTCGTAAAATTTGTTCTATAGCCCCATCTCCTATAGCATGAGCAGCTAAATGAAGTCCGTTATCTTCACAAAATTCAACAACCGCAGTTAACTCAGTATCTTCCCATAATTTTTCCCCATACGTATCAGAATCGGTGTACTTATTAAGCAATAAAGCTGTTCGTGCACCTAACGAACCATCCAAATATATTTTAACACATTTAAATTCATTAAAATATCCTGATTCATAATATTTTGAAAGCTCATTATAGCCCTTAACGGCAACCTTTTCATATACAAAAAAATCATTATCGTGTGTAAATGGTAACTCGTCTTGAGAAATACCATGTAAATCATCTGAATGAACAAAACCATACCCTTTTTCTTTTAAATACCTCTTTGAGGTCTCGTAATTATTTTTTACGTCTGTGAAAGGGCCAAAGGTTTTATAAAATTTATCGATCGCACTTTCTTTGATTTTTCCTTCTTCAAAATCCACGTAATTACTTGAATCTGAAAAATCAATACCCTCAAAAACCTTTGAATTAACAACCGCAAAATGTCCGCATCTTCTAACCAACATGATGGGGATTTCTCTGTTTATTGAATCTAAAAAATTTTTATCAGGATTTGCAAATTCTTCGGTCCAACCTCTTAAAACAATTTTATTCGGTCTTTTACTGACAATTTCTTCTATAATACCCTTAATTTCAGATAGTTTCTTTTTCTCCAAAGTCGGTTGAGACAGCTTTTCTCCCAATCCCAATATATGTAAATGTGAATCTGTTATCAATGGAGTAACGAATATCTGTTTGTTGTGTTTAGTGCTCACAAATTTAAACTTACCATTTCTACTGAGTTTAAACAAAATTCAATTTCCCCCTTTTTAAGTCAATGTTTCTACCTTATTTCAATATTTTACCACTAATCTTTTTTTATTTTTTAAATTAAATGCAAGTTTCGATTTTTAAGATTTATCGACATAATTGACTAAAGAGAAGTGAAATGTCATCTTTACTCTGAAGAAATTGTAAACTAAGTAAAATGTAGAAATTGCAGGGTAAAAGAAAAAAATGAAGGCGTTCAATTTCGACGCCTTTATTTTTTATATCTCGCTATGAACATGAATTTTCTAAGTTAAAATTGATGAAGAAATATCACTTCACTTTGATAAAATAGCCAAATATCCTAAATTAGCGAAACGGTATTTAATTTCTTCGAACCTCATTTCGTTAATTATAATATTTGATATTAACCTTTGAAAAGGTAGCCAGGTAATATGATCAATGGGGACCGTCACCTTTCTAGGTCTTCCTAAGTTTTCCCATAGAACCCTTCTTGTATTTTTGGGTAAGGTTTTATCAAAAGCTGCTTCTAAGAATGTTACCTTTTCTCTGTTTAAAAATTTGGCATAGGCTGCAGGATCAACCTTCATCAATGGATGTATATCTGAATTTAAAAACTCTTGAATGTTCTTAAACTCTCCTATCCTCTTTAAATCGTTTTGAAAGGTCTTTCTTAGCCTTTCTCTATCGCTTAAATAAGCTATTTGGTCTTTCTTTTTAAGCAATTCCCTTCTTGTAAATTCCAATGTAGGTGATTCCCATATAAGTTCAGCCATGTTTCCACCACTGGCTATAATGAAATTGTGCTTTATTTCAGGATTTAAAGCGTTAGCGATAACAGATACCATGCCCCCAAGGCAGTATCCTATCATGAAGTTTCGCTCGTGCCAAAGCGCGTTCGCTTTCAAAAAATCTATGATACTTAATACGTCAACAACCGCATGTTCCCAGGTGTTCAAGGTTGTATAAATATCGGCAGAAAAATAATTTTTACCACTCATAGATCCGTTAGATGTTCTGGTATAATTGTCGGGTAATAATGGTACTACAGCCCTTATGCCTAATTTGGAAAAATATCGCCCCATTTTTAAGATATAGGTAATGTTTTTAGTTCCCAAACCATGAAGTATCAAAGCAACACCCAAAGCCTTTCCTCGGGGTTCAAAAAGATAGATTTCATTAGTTTCGGTACCTTTTTTATTATATTTGTATAAAGAATTAAATTTTATTAATGATTCTCTATAATTTTTACCTTTATTTATGAAAGCTTGAGTAAATTCTATATTTTGTTTTGCATAACTAAAATCTATTTTAAAATTCTCTTGTAGCATATGTTCATCTCCCCATCTTCGTAGATCTTTATTTCTAAACAGCTCTTCTATTTAATGTATCATCAGTTTCTTTATTTTGGCATACTTTTTTAATAAAACTCACCGTTTTTTCAACAAATTTCTGGGTTAAAACATCTTTTAATTCTAATTCGAAAGAATGCTTCCCTTTTGGATGAATTAACAATGTAGAAGGAACACCACATTCTTTTATCTTCTGGTTTAACTTTATAGAAGTTGTTACAGGGACGGTAGCGTCTTTTTCCCCATGTACTAACAGTGTTGGAACCATTCTTTCAGATATATAATTTATAGGTGAATATAACTTATATTCTTCAAATTTTGTTTTAGGCGTTCCTTTCATTGTGGTTGTAACTGCAAATTGTGCAAAAAGAGAATCTACTTGATTACTCCACAGATCTAAAAGATCCGATGGAGCGTACCAAGCCACAACTCCCTTTATTCCCTTCATCTTTTCAAAATGATTGTAGTAAGAATTATATGCTGCATAATAAAGTGACAAAGTACCGCCTGCGGACGTGCCCATCAACACGATATTTTCTTTGTCTAAACTCAGCTCTTCACTATGATCTTTTATATAATTTAGGGCGTCGTGGTAATCTTCTATCAACTCTTCATATTTGTTTAAATAGCTATACCTGTAATCTATTGCAACAACGGCAAATCCTCTACTCGCTAAAAATTTTGCCCATGCGGTAACGCTTGATAATTTCCTACTTCCAGTTATCCACCCTCCTCCATGAGCAAAAAAGACTACAGGAAATTTGCTTTTTTCTTTAGAAGGATAGTAAACATCTAATTTCAAAGGTAACTTTTCCTTTTTATACTCCACAGTAATTGCATCAGTATAGGAACCTTTCTTAACTTCCAATGGAAGGTTCCCAAATACAGATTTCTTAATTGTTTTTGCATTCAATAGAATTATTAGAAAAAAAGTCATCAAAGCATTCCAGAAAAAAAGAAAAAACAAAAGAATTAATCCAAAGATTTTAGCAATTTTTTTATACTCATTTTTGTCGGAATTTTCTTCATTCACCTTTTCGTTGTTTATTCAAATCACTCCGATAGAGTTTTATTGTTCGTTCATATTGATCTTTTCTCTGTTTATAACAAAAATATCAGATTCTGAATAATAATTAGTAAAAAAAACATATTTTTTGTCGGGTGTATATGTTGGATAGAAGCAGTCATTTGTCAACATGCCTGATAAATTCCTTTTTTCTCCATCATCGTATTCATATATACTGAAATAGGTTCCGTTAAACTCAGAAAACACAAGAAGCTCTGAACCATTTGACCAATTATCGGTTTGATTATTTTGTTGTGCTATTAACGGTGAGATACTGTTTTCTTCGTCAACAAAATAAACATTCATATTCGCCGTTTGATGATCCACACCATAAAAACTGATTTTGTTACCATCCCATTTGGTGGGGCGAAATTTCAAAAGATCCTTTGATTCCGTTAATTTCTCAAGTTTATCGTAGTATAAGTCATAAATCCAAACTTCCGTCCACTGACCACCATCTTCATCCATAGTGAATAGAATCAAAGTATTATCATAAAAATATGGTGAATAAGCATTCTTATCGGACGGACTTACTTTTTGAATCTCCTCAGTTTCTAGATTATACAATACAATATCCCATTTTCCAAACAATGTAGTTTGAAAAGTTAAATACTCATCGTTTGGGGAAATATCAGGAAAATACTCAGCAGAATATTCCAATGGAATCTTATCTTGTGTACCTTCTTTAAAGTCAAAAATATAAATTTCCCTATTACCAATATATCTGTCGCTTACAAGATACAACTTATTATTTTGAAAAACAGGGTATTCATCTACCCCTTTCCAAAAAGTGATCTGTAAAACATCCCAGTTTTCTCCATACAAAAACCTTTGAATGGATAATGTCTCCAGAGTTTTTACCGCAAACTTTTCTACCCAATCACTAGTTTCACCAGATTCTTCAGAGTATGAAAAACCTCCGCCATCAAAGTATCCAAACGCAATTGTGATATTTTCCTTAGTATTTGTAAATATATTCATTGTTACATCATAATCATTGATATTTATGGAGTTAGACATCGCATCTTTTATGTTTATATTGTACATATAACTTCCGATACTTTTTATTTTTTCTGCAATTTGATTTGTTATCCATGTATTATCGTTTAAATTTATAATCATATTATCTTTTGATAGATTTGCAGCAAAAGAGACTACTATAACGGGAATAAATGCAAAAACCAAAATTATCTTTTTTATCATACCTTTTCTCACCTTATAAATTTTCTGCAATTTTCCTGAAATGGTAACCGTAAATTGAAAGAGAAATCATTTTTGGAAAAGCTTTAGGTTTCTTAAACAAACTCCAAAAAAACATTTTCCAATATTGTTTTCTTTCTTTACCAACAATCCCTAAAATAAAGATGGATTTAATAAAAGCACTAATTTCTTGAAAACCTATCTTAGCCTTGGAGAATCCAGGTACCTTATAATTAACCAAAAATTTCTTCAAACGATCATAATAGTTTTTGGGCTGATAAAGCTTAGCAACAAGATTTTTGTAATTCTTGACTAGGATTTCCAAGTTCATCTTTGGAATTATATTCGTATTGATATCCACATTGTTTCCACTTATTTCTCCCCGTAATCTATTTTCCTTGAGTAATCTTGAGTATAATTCACTTCCCCTTGGCGCATTTAAAATGCCAACCATGGCGGTAACTATGCCGTTTTTCTGAATAAACTCGAATTGCTTATCGAAAATTGTGGGCTTATCACTGTCAAAACCGACAATAAATCCTCCCTGAATTTCAAAACCAAAACTTTGAATTTTTTTGATAGACTCTTCAAGATTTTGCTTAATATTTTGATACTTATTAGCTTCTCGTAGACTATCCGGATCAGGGGTTTCTAAGCCAATAAAAACTCTGTCAAAACCCGCTTTGAACATCAAGTCCATGAGTTGATCATCATTAGAAAAATCTACAGACACTTCGGTATAAAAAGAAAACGGGTAACCATGAGCTTTTTGCCACTGTATTATTGCGGGTAACACATCTTTTTTTAATTTTGATTTATTTGAGATAAAATTATCGTCTACAAAGAAAACAGAACGCCTCCACCCTGCATCGTACAAAGATTGAAGTTCTTGAATCAACTGTACGCTTGTCTTAGTTCTGGGTTTTCTACCATTCAAGGCGGCAATATCGCAAAATTCACAATTATAAGGGCAACCTCTAGAATACTGGATGCTCATGGACCCATACCATTTGAGATTTAACAGATCCCACCTGGGAACAGGCGTAGTTTCAATATTGCAAAAATTAGGTTTTGCATAATATCTTTTTAATTTGTTATTTTTTATATCTTCAACCAACTCATCCATTAATTCTTCCGCTTCTCCAAGAACAAAATGGTCTACAGTATTTTGAAATGTGTCGGGTTCCATTGTAAAAAGAGGACCACCGGCAACTATAGGTTTGCCATAGTCATTACATTGTTCGATCACATTTACCGCTGACTCTCTTTGAACAGCCATGGCGCTTATAAAAACATAATCTGAATTTAATATATCTTCTTTTTTTAATTTTTCACAATTCATATCCACCAACCTGATGTTCCATTCTTCGGGTAGATAAGAAGCTATTGTAATCAAACCCAAAGGCGGCAAAGCAGCGCGTTTGGAAATAAATTTCAGCACGTGTTTGAAACTCCAAAATGTTTCGGGATAAGCGGGATAAACCAAAAGTATGTTCATAGTTACCCCTCCTTCTAGTTGCTTTATTGCAACGGGGCTAACGATCCATTTATAATTTAATTATACCACATTTTTTAATTTTAAATTTTAAAAGTAAAAAAAGTGAATATCTTTAGGAAACGTTTTCATTTCTTTAAAAAAAGAGTGGTAAAATAACCAGAAGTAAACTATGGGAGGAATTTTATGTTTTTAGGATACCACATTCTAATAAAATTTTATAAAAATGGAGAATTAACAAATGATTTTCCAAAGGAGAGTTATCGCTATTACGAAAAAAATGCAATAGATGGAGATCTTCAAGGTGTCATTAAAGAATTAGACTATTTAAAAGAGCTTGGGATAGATTTGATATATCTTGGGCCTATTTTTAAAAGTAAAACCACACACGGATACGATATTACCAATTATTTTTCTATCTCAGAAAACATAAGTTCCAACTCCGAAGAAGATGCTAAAGCGATCTTTAAAAAGCTTATTGAAGATGCTCATAAAAGAGGAATAAAGGTTATTATCGATCTAGTACTTAACCATGCCTCAAAGGAATTTGATTTTAATTCTGTCCCCAAAGATTTGAACATTAAAACTGAATCTCCCCGTTCACCTCAAGAAGAAAGATGGCAAAGATCCTTTTTGTTTTGGAATCTAGATGATAAAGAGACAAGAGAATTTTTAATAAGAGTTGGAGAGTATTGGCTAAAAAACTTTGAATTAGACGGATTTAGATTGGATCATGCCTTAGGCTTGCCATTAAACTTTTTAGAGGAATTTTCTACAAGGATGAAAAAAATAAAAAAAGATGTGGTAATTTTAGGTGAAGTATGGGAAGACGAGGGAGATAAGATAAAAAATTTTAATCTCCTTAAAAAGTTCAAAGGAGAAGATGCTCAACGTTTTACCAGTCTGTTTGATTTTGCTACATACGATACAATTAAAGAAGTTTTAGGAAAGAAAAATGGGTCGTTACTCGATTTATATAATCAAATAGTATTATCAAACCAATTAAACGAAAGGGTGTTCCAGCTAACTTATTTTATAGAAAATCACGATCTTCCAAGGTTCATAGATATATGCCAAGAATTAGAGACATTTTACATAGCACTTGGTTTATTAATGGCTCTTACAGGAAATGTGATGTTAGAATATGGCAATGAGATAGCTTTAAAAGGAGACTCAACAATTCAAAATTTTCACGAAAGTGGAAGAGTTGCGATGAAATTCAAAGAAGATTGGTCAGATCTAGAGAAACAAACCTTCAATTATTGTAAAAATCTCATTAAATTAAGAAGAGTTCACCCCTCTCTTTCATCAGGGAGTTATGAACTTATAACTTCGGAAGAAAATTTACTAATTTTTAAAAAGAAAGCAGCATATGACGAGATAAAGGTAGTCATTTATATCGGAGAACAAGAGTATCATTTGGATAAAGAATATTTAGATCTAATTAGAAATACAAAAGTTTTGAAATTAAAAAAAGGCATTTATTACCTTCAATGAATTTAAAGTATATTTTTCAGCTCTATAAGCTTGGATATAGCGAGAACATCCTTTTCTTGGATTTGAAGAGATTCCTCATGATTTTTAAACCAGATGGCATCAATTCCACATTTTATTGCCGGTAGGATGTCGTTTTCAAGATCATCACCAACGTAAATAATTTCATCTTTAGACTTTTTAGACATTAAAATGGCATAATTAAAAATCCTTTCATCGGGTTTCGGAAAACCGACATCTTCTGAACTAACTAAAATACTAAAATAGTCATATATTCCCGAACTTTTCATTTTAACAATTTGAGTTTCTCTAAAGCCGTTTGTCAAAATTCCCAATTCATATTTATCTTTTAAATACTCCAAAATTTCCACTGTCCCTTCGACGAGGAGTTTTTGATTCGATAAAATATTTAGGTAAGTATTATTCATCTCTTCTATCAAATCTTCCCTATGCTTTATCTTTAAAGCATTCAAAGAAATTTCAAAACGAAGAAGTTTTAATTCATGTTGACCTATTTCTTTTTTCCTATACATTTCCCATAACTTTTTATTGATCTTTTGGTAGGATTCTACAAACTTGTCCAAAGACGTTTCACGAAAAACGTGACCGTACTTTTGATAGACCAACTTCAATGCTTCTTGTGAATTACTTTCAAAATCCCAAAGGGTATGATCTAAATCAAAGTAGATCATCTTTACTTGGTTTTTCAAATATTTCACCTCTATTCTTCAACTAGATAAAATTACTGAAAAAAATCTCTTTTTTAATTATAACATTAAACCTTTTTTATTCAAAACTTATGAAATAACCATTATTTAATCTTTCTTTATTAAAAAGCTGACAAAGTTAATTCTATTTTTACTTTTTTTTGTTAGAATAATTTTGAATCGTAATTAGTGAAAGAACTAACAATTAAAATTTTAGTGTTTAAAAATATTTTATATTTTTTCATACTTCATGAACTATTTCACAAAGGGGGTGAAGCCTAAATATTAAACTAATGTTCTAGTAAAACTATTCTTTTAGAAATTTCAATCTTTTGTTTTAAAAATGCCTTTAGACAGGAGGAAAAAGTATGACTAAAACAGTAGAGAAAGTCCTTGGTTTGTTAACTTTTGCACTGATTCTCATCCTCGGAAACACACTTTTGGCAACAGATATGCTTTTTTTTAGACTTTTGATTGGAGTAGGTTTTGGATACACCTTAGCGAGAGCTTATACCGGATTTGCTGGAAGTGTCAATAGAGCTTATAGAACAGGATCTACTCAACTCATGCGTGCTATGATATTTATGTTTTTTATAACCTCTGTGATGATCATGGGATTTTTGTTTAATTCAGACCCCACTAATTACAGCCTTTGGATAAACCCAATTAATTTAGGTTTACTGTTGGGAGCTTTCCTCTTTGGTTTTGGTATGTCCCTTTCTGTTTGTTGTGCTACAGGTGTACTTACCGACTTAACTATGGGATTTACAAGAGCTTTGATAACTTTGATATTTTTTGGAATAGGTGTTTTTCTGGGATTTCCTATTCAAAGAACCGCTGGATGGGTTACCAATTCATGGATTACATCTCCAACTGGAGCTGAGTTTAGTGGAGGAGTTTTTTTGCCAGATTTATTCAAATGGGACGGTTTTCAAGGTTATTTAGGGGCTATCTTATTGTTGGGATTATTTTCCTCAATAGTGATTTTTGCTTCTTACCAATACGAAAAAAAGAGAAGGAAAGAAAATACATATTTTGGAGTTCCCTCAGAAAAAGAACAAGAAAGCAGAAAGAAATTAGATCTTTTTAATTTCAAGCTTTTTAGTCAAGAAACTTATGATCATATATTTGTGAAACCTTGGACTTTAACTGAAGGGGCAGTAGTATTAAGTATACTTTTTGTTCTATTGTTTGGAGTTACAAAGGCAGGTTGGGGAGCTTCTACTCCACACGGGGTTTTTATAGGCAAAATACTTATGGTTTTTGGTGTTTCAGGGGAAACTATTGCTGAGTTTACAAAAATGCCTGTTTCTACCTTTACTACGCCTTTTTTTCAAAATGCATCGTTAGTTCAAAACTTCGGAATAGTAGTAGGAGCACTTGCTTATCTTCTATCAGCTGGTAAATTTGTTGAATCATTTAAATCAGAGCTGCGTGTAACTGGAAAAGAAGCCTTTTTATACGCTTTGGGTGGTATTTTGATGGGATTCGGAACCCGTTTTGCCAATGGTTGTAATGTTGGAGCACTATACAGTCCTATAGTCGAATTTTCATTATCAGGTTGGATATTTTTAGCTTTCATGGTTTTAGGTGCTGTGGTTAGCAATAAGATATTTTATAAGATCCCATCAAAAACTGAGTTTAAAGTAGATAAGAATTAACACAATAGTTGTGAACTATAAAAAAAGATGAATTTCATTGATGCAATGCGATTCAGACTTTTTTTGGTCAACTAAAGGAGGCCTTTAAAATGGGTAAACGAATACTTATAGTTGGAGGAGTTGCTGGAGGTGCCTCAGTAGCAGCAAGAGCAAGAAGGCTTGATGAATCTGCTGAAATAATAATGTTTGAAAGAGGGCCCCATGTTTCTTTCTCCAATTGTGCCTTACCATTTCATTTAAGTGGTATGGTTGAAAATAGTGATGATTTAGTTTTGATGACACCAGAACAATTTAAAAAACAGTATAACATTGAAGCAAGGGTTAACAGTGAAGTTATAAAAATTATAAGGGACCAAAAGAAAGTCATTGTTAGAAATACAAAAACGGGAGAAGAATACGAAGAGCATTATGACAAATTGGTTCTTTCTCCAGGGGCCAAACCTGTTCTTCCAAAAAGTATCGAAGGAATAGACAGAGCAAATGTATTTACAGTCAGAAACGTGGTAGATATAGTTAAAATTAAAGACTACATAGAAAAAAATAACATAAAAGATGTTGCGGTAGTTGGAGGAGGTTATATTGGAGTCGAAGTTGCAGAAAACCTTAAATTAGCGGGTTATAACGTTAATTTGATAGAAGCTCTAGATCAAGTAATGCAAACGTTTGACTACGATATGGTTCAGATCTTACATAAAGAGTTATACGATAACGGTGTAAACCTTATTTTAAGTGATTCTGTAACTAAAATCTTTGATGATTATGTAGAACTAAAATCCGGTAAAAAAGTAAATGCTAGAGCTGTTATAATGGCTGTAGGAGTATGCCCTGAAACCTCTTTGGCAAAGGATGCTGGTTTGGAAATAGGTGAAACAGGTGGTATTAAAGTAGATCATAACTACAGAACAAGCGATGATGATATCTATGCTGTTGGAGACGCCATAGAAACCTATTCTGCTTTACTATGCAAACCTTGCAGACTACCTCTTGCTGGTCCTGCCCAACGACAAGCAAGGGCTGCAGCAGATCATATTTACAATATACCTCATATAAATAAAGGCGTTATTGGGTCATCAGTTGTGAAAGTTTTCAATTTAAACGCAGCTGCCACGGGCCTAAATGAAAAGCAAGCTAAAGCTAATAACATTCCTTACGACTTTGTTTATATCATTCCTCAGGATAAAGTCGGCTTAATGCCGAATAGTTATCAGCTACATTTAAAATTGATATACGAAGTTCCTACGGGAAGAATACTTGGAGCACAAGCAATTAGCGAAGGTGATGCCCCTAAACGTATTGATGTGATAGCTACACTAATTCGTATGAATGGAACATTAGAAGACTTAAAAGAGTTAGAACTATGTTATGCGCCTCTGTTTTCCACTGCTAAAGATCCAGTTAATCATGCTGCGTTAGTTGGTTTAAATCTATTGCATGGTAGATTCAGACAAGTCCCTGTGACTAAAGTTAGGGAACTTGTCGAAAATGGCGCTTTCATCATTGATTGTCGTGAAAGAGATGAATACGAAAAAGGTCATCTAAAAACCGCTGTTAACATACCGTTGAGTGAACTTAGGGAAAGACTGAATGAAATACCTAAAGATCGTCCAGTCTATATTCATTGCCGTTCTTCTCAGAGAAGTTATAATGCGATTATAGCTCTTCAAGGAAGAGGGTACAAAAATGTCTTTAATATTTCCGGTTCATTCTTAGGTACCTGTTATTATGAATATTATTTAGACCAAATCACTGGTAGAGAAAAGATAGTTACCGCTTATAATTTTGATTGATTTATGTTTAGACTAAAATTGTGATACAATTCATAGGCCATCAAGAAAATTGATGGCCTTTCATTTAAAATCTTTGTAAAAAGAGAAGGAATTGTTTGCATGAATAATAATGAATCAAACAAAAAAAACAATCATATTTTATTAACAGTATTCACTTGGTTAACGATATTTTTAGCCTGGTATATTGTTACAAAACTAGAAATATTTACTCCAACTCTGCTACCCTCACCTCAAAGAGTCTGGTCCGCTTTTTTAAATTTGATCAGAGATGGATACAACAATATTCCATTATGGGTGCATATAGGAACAAGTTTCAAAAGGTTATTCGTTTCCATAGCTTTTGCTATAATATTTGCTTTACCTATAGGACTTTTAAGTGGTTATTTTAAAAGAGTGGAAGCGATAATAGATTCTATCGTAGAATTTTATAGGCCTTTACCTCCTTTGGCTTATTACACGATTCTTATCTTATGGTTTGGTATAGGAGACTTATCAAAAGAAGTTTTACTTTTTTTTAGCCGCCTTTGCTCCCATATACATAGCTTGCGTTTCCGCTGTGAAAGGAATAAACCAAGATTATATATTGAGTGCAAGATCCTTGGGAGCAGATCAAACGAATGTGTTTTTTAAAATTGTTTTACCTGCATGTCTACCAGAAATATTTACCGGTATCAGAACTTCTTTCGGTGTGGCATACACAACTCTTGTTTCTTCTGAAATGGTTGCAGCTACCTCTGGTATTGGTTGGATGGTAATTGATGCCTCTAACTATTTAAAAAGCGATGTCATATTCGTTGGCATTTTTATAATGGGAATCAGTGGTGTTTTAATAGATTATGGATTACGATCTTTAGAAAGAAAATTAATTTTCTGGAAAGGTAAGGTTTAAAAACTGGTTTCTCCTTAGAGGAGGTGTTATGGCATATATGAAAAGTAGATTAATGAAATCTTTACTATTTTTGGTTTTAATTACATTGATAACTCTTATTTTTACAAGTTGTAATAAGGGTCAGCAAGACTTACCCGAAGAGATCAATATTGGGATTTTAAGAGTCCCGAATGACGAAACCATTGCCATTGAACAAGGGCTGTTTGATAAATACTTTACTGATAAGGGCATCAAATGTAATTTTATAGTTTTTGATTCTGGAGTAGAAGCCAATCAAGCTTTCGCCTCAGGAAGTATAGATTTTGCTACCATGGGGAACATAAATTCTATCATTGCTTTCGTTAGAGACCTTGATGTAGAGTTAATTTGGATACACGAAGTCTTGGGTGATATAGAGGCCCTGGTCGTTAGAGAGAACGATGAAATAAACAGTATAAACGATCTTATTGGTAAAAAGATAGCAACTCCTTTTGCTTCCACTAGTCATTATATTTTACTGAATATTCTCAAAGAGGCAGGAATAGAAGATAAAGTTCAACTGCTAGACATGAAAACAACCGAGATAGTTGCTGCCTGGTCAAGAGGAGATATAGATGCTGCTTATACTTGGCAACCTTCTTTAGGTGAACTTATAGCAAATGGTGGAAGAGTTTTGATTTCCAGTGAGGATATGTTAGAACAAGGCTATATTACAGCAAATGT
Source organism: Petrotoga sp. 8T1HF07.NaAc.6.1 (assembly GCF_016772115.1). Classification (NCBI taxonomy): domain Bacteria; kingdom Thermotogati; phylum Thermotogota; class Thermotogae; order Petrotogales; family Petrotogaceae; genus Petrotoga; species Petrotoga sp. 8T1HF07.NaAc.6.1. The sequence goes on along the minus strand of NZ_AUPG01000003.1, from coordinate 57,116 downwards.
GGCTTTAGTTAGCAAAAAGTTTTCAGAAAAGTACCCTGATTTAGTTGTATCTTTTATAGACTGTTTGGCTGAAGCAAACGACATATATTTAAATGATCCAGAACGTGCTGCTGAAATAGTTTCGAAAAATTTAGGAATATCTCCTGAAACTGCTTTAACCCAAATGCAAGGCTCAATTTGGCTTACAAGAGAAGAGATGATCAGTTCTATGTATATGGGAACAAGTGAAAAACCTGGTAATTTTGTAAGAGTCATGAAAGATACGTCAGATTTTTTAAAAACTCAGGGCTATATCGAAAGTTCGCCAAGTTTAGAAGAATTTATTGAATATATTAACCCTTATTACATTGAAAAATCCTTGGAAAAGGATGATGAAATATAGACAATCTTTATAAAGAAACTTTGATAAAAATTGAAAATTTGAGTGTCAATTACGAAACAAAAACCGGTGTGATAGAAGCTTTAAAAGACGTTAATTTAGAATTGAAAAAAAGCGAGTTTCTTTGTATTTTAGGACCCTCCGGTTGCGGAAAAAGTACATTGTTAAGAGTAATAGCAGGTTTCATCCCATTAACATCAGGGAAATGTTTGATGCATGAAAACCCCATAGAAGGGCCAGACTGGCATAGAGGAGTTGTATTTCAATCTCCTACTCTATATCCATGGTTAACTGTTAAAGGAAACATCGAGTTTGGGCCAAAAAGCAGGGGTGTCGCAAAAGACAAAATCGAAGAAATTTCAAAATTTTTTATTCAAGAAGTTGATCTTACCGGTTTTGAAGAAAAATATCCCTTCGAGCTTTCCGGAGGTATGAAACAGCGAGTAGCTCTTGCAAGAGTTTTAGCAAATTATCCTGAAGTTATCTTAATGGATGAACCTTTCGGATCCTTAGACGCATTTACTAGGAGCAATATGCAAAATTTGATTAGAAATATTTGGCAAGAAAATAATTGTAGTATATTTTTTATAACTCATGATGTAGACGAAGCTTTAATGCTAGGTACGAAAGTTTTAGTGATGTCTCCCAGACCTGGAAAAATAATCAAGGAATTTAACTTGGATTTTACCAACAAGTTGCTAACTCAAAAAGCAAAAGAGATACTTCATACAGAAGAATATTTTAATACAAAAAGCGAAATTTTAGATTTAATAAACTCTCAAAGTGAAATATAAAAAGATTATTCTTTTTTTGCTCTTAAGTTCTTTGCCTCATGTAAGTATACAAAATTTTGGGTGCTGCTTTCACAAATAATCAGCACCCTTATTATTTTTTCTCGAGAATCGTTAAAGGAAGCTTCTTCTAACTCATAAAAGGGACGTTATTCAGATCTAATTTCTCACGTAAAATGGTAGCAGGATTGAGACTTTTGATGTCAGGAGTTACAGAGAATATCACTGATATTATACGTGATATATCGTTTTTATTCATTATCTCATTCCATAGCTCTATAACATTTTCAGTTAATTCTATTGGATGATCTTCGTTTAAAGAAGTCGCTCCTCTTATTCCCACTATTTTATATTCAGGCTCCATATTATCATATCCCCATTTATTATCACCAAAACACTTAATTATTTAGTTTTTTGTTCCAAACCCAATTCTCGTTTAACGAATACATGTTTATAAAACTCTAATTCATCACCTTTAGTGAAATCTTCGAAATTTTCAAATTGAATTCCACATTCTTTAGGTGCTTCAATAGATTTAACTTCATCTTTATAATGTTTCAAACTCTTAATTTTTACATCGGCAACTAAACCGCCACTCCTATAGATTCTAACTCCACCATCCCGTTGAACGTAACCTTCATTTACTTGAACACCAGCAATTTTCCCTACACCTTTTATCTTGAACTCTTCTTTAATTACACCATTTCCCGTAAGCTCTTCCTTTTGAATAGGCTCTAACATACCTTCTAAAGCTTTCTTGATATCATCAATCAAATCAAATATAATATTGTATCTTCTGACTTCTATTCCCTCAGCTTCTGCCATCTTTAATGCCTTTGAATCAGCTTTTACTCTAAAACCCAAAACAATCGCATCTGAAGCGGAAGCTAACATTATATCGCTTGTGCTTACTGGACCTATTCCAGCATGTATAATTTCAATATTTATTTCTGGATTTTCAAACTTTTGGATAGCATTCCTCAAAGCCTCTATTTCTCCATAAGTACTAGCTTTTAATAAAATATTTAATTTCTTTTTTTCTTCCTCTTCCATTTTTTGCATAATATCTTCAAGCTTTACGTGCCTTTTAGCTGGACCTTTACTTTTTTCTTCTTCTTTTTCTTTTATTTTTTCTGCTAGCCCTCTGGCTTCTTCTTTTGAATCAATAACGTATAAAATAGAATGTGTGTTTGGAACATCGTTAAACCCCAAAACTTGAACAGGGGTGGAAGGAACGGCTCTTATTAAACTTTCTCCTTTGTCATTTATCAATCTTCTGACTCTGCCATAAGTAGAACCCGAGATAAAGTCATCTCCAACTTTCAATATTCCGTCTTTAACAATAACCGTTCCCAAAGGGCCCATAGCTTTATCAACGCGACTTTCAATTATTACTGCTCTAGCTTTTCCATCGGGAATACATCTTATCTCCTGCATTTCAGATTCTAGGAGAATCATTTCCAACAATTCATCGATTCCTTCGCCTGTTTTTGCTGAAACAAGAACTGTTATTGTATCTCCTCCCCAATCTTCCGGAATAAGATTGAGTTTAGAAACCATCTGTTGTTTTGTTAATTCAACATTGGCATTAGGTTTATCAATTTTATTTATAGCCACTATTATAGGAACGTTGGCACTTTTTGCATGATTATAAGCTTCTATTGTTTGAGGCATTACACCATCATCTGCCGCAATGATAAGAACAACTATATCAGTTACTTGAGCTCCTCTGGCTCTCATTTCTGTAAATGCTTCGTGGCCAGGGGTATCAATAAAAGTAATCCTTTGGCCGTTGTACTCTATCTGGTAAGCACCTATAGATTGAGTAATACCGCCTTCTTCTTTATCAGCGACGTGGGTATTTCTAATTTTGTCTAACAAGGTTGTTTTCCCATGATCAACGTGTCCCATAATAGTGACAACCGGAGGGCGTGGAGCCAATTTGTCTTTCTCTTTTTCATAAATATCGTTCCATTTTTTAGCAAGGATAGCTTCTATATCTTGTTCTTTTCCTTCTTCTGTTTCCTTTTTTTCAATTTCGAAATTCAATATAACGTTATAATTCATAGCAATATTTTCTGCCATGGTTATATCTAGTTTCTGACCTGGCCTTAATACAACGCCTTTCATAAACATGTCTTTTATAATATCATTTTGTTCCAATCCAATTTGTTTTGCTAAAATATCAAGGCTTAAATCGTGGGAAGTTATAGTAACCTCTCTTAAAAACTTTTCTTCAACAGGTTCTTCTTTTGATTTTTCCTTGACTTTCACTTGTTCTGAAGATTTGCCTTTCTCTTTCGAAGGTTCTTTTTGCTTTTTTACTTCCTTTTTAGTTTGCCTTTCTTCCTCAATAAGATCCATGATAACTTGCACAGTTTCTTCTTCTATAGTGCTCATATGACTTTTGACAGAAATATTTAATTCCTTTTCTAAAAATTCCATTAATTCTTTAGAGTTCATTCCCAACTCCTTTGCAACTTCATATATTCGGGTCTTCGACACCTATAAACCACCTCCACTATTGGAACATTTTCAATATTCCTTCGACGATATTTTCATCTGTAATTCCTATGACACTTATATTTTGTTTACCAAGAGCCTTAGCTAATGTTGACTTTGAGCAATATAATTCTATATAAGGTACATCAAAAATTTGACAATGTTTTATTACGTCTAGTTTCACTCTTGAACCAACATCCTTTGGAATAAGTATTAATTTCTTTTTTTGAAATGAGCGTATATAATTCCTCAATCCTTGCTTACCATAAACAATCTTCTTCGCTTTAGCAGCAAAACCCATATAACTCAAAATCTTTTGTTCATTTAAGGAATTCCCATTCCCCATGCTTTATTCAAAATCCCCTTTTTCGTGATTCCTTGATTTCTTTTTTATTATAACATTTTATTGCTGTCATTCAAAATATTTTTTCATTACATTTTAAGAAAACACAAAATAAAAAGGATAAAAAATATCCGTATTTGTACTTTAAAAAGTATGGTAAAATAAAAATAAGAAAACTTTCACAATTTTTAGAGGAGGGATACTTGTGACAAAGTTAGTAAGAAAGAACTATCTCATGGCTCCAGGACCAACCCCTGTTCCAATTGATCTTTTATTGGAAGGTGCAAAGGATACCATCCATCATAGAACCCCACAATATTTAGAAATTCAAAGCACAGCCCTAGAAAATCTTAAATATCTCTTTCAAACAAAGAATAATGTATACACCTTAGCTGCTTCTGGAACAGGAGTAATGGAAGCTGCAGTTGCCAACCTTATTTCACCAGGTGATACGGCTATTGCTGTAAATGGAGGTAAATTTGGGGAAAGATGGTGCGAATTGTGTAAAGCTTACGATGCAAATTTAGTTGAAATCGATATCGAATGGGGAAAATATGTTCGAGTAGAACAAATAAAAAAAGAACTAGAAGAGCATCCAGAAACAAAAGCTGTTTTCACCACCATAAGCGAAACCTCTACAGGTGTTGTACATCCTATCAAAGAAATAGCCGAGATTGTAAAAGAAACCAATGCAGTTTTAGTTGTTGATGCTATTTCTGGAATGCTGGCTGAACCTTTAAAAATGGATGAGTGGAACATTGATGTTGTAGTAACTGGAGTTCAAAAGGGATTTATGATGCCTCCAGGAATAGCAATGATAGCGTTAAGTGACAAAGCAATGAAAGTTGTAGAAAATTCTAACAACCGTAGATATTACTTTGATTTAAGAGCATATAAAAAAAGTTTTCCGGATTCTCCATATACTCCTCCTGTTAACCTTGTTTATCAGTTAGCAAAGGCAACCCAGACGCTAAAAGAGGAAACAATTGAAAGCGTTTGGGAAAGACACAGAATCTTGGCAGAAGCAACAAGGGCTGCTATTAAAGCGATGAACTTAGAACTTTTTGCAGAAAGACCTGGAAATGTATTAACAGCAATAAAGGTACCTCAGAATATTAATGGTGAAGGTATAGTTAAATTCTTGAGAGATGAATGGGGAGTTACCTTTGCAGGAGGACAGTCCCAGCTAAAAGGAAAAATAATAAGAATTGCTCATCTTGGTTACATGTCAAAATTTGATGTCATCGTTGCGGTAAGTGCCTTAGAAATGGCTTTTAACAAATTTGGTTTCGAAGTTGAACTTGGAAAAGGTGTAAAAGCTGCCGAAGAAGTTTTCATGAAAGAGGGGGTTTAAATAACTATGAAAATTCATATAAACGACCCTTTGGATGAAAATGCCTTAAAAAAATTACAAAATGAATTACCTGATGTTGAAATCACTTCGGAACACCTCGAAAAAGATGTTCTCAAAGATAAAATTAAAGAAATTGACGTATTAATTGTAAGAAGTGCAACTAAGGTAACAAAAGAAATATTAGAACACGCAGATAAATTAAAGATTGTAGCAAGAGCGGGCATGGGATTAGATAATATAGATGTCGATACTGCTAAATTGAAAGGAATAACCGTCTTAAATACGCCGGGCCAGAATTCTTTATCCGTTGCAGAATTGGTTATAGGAATGGTTTTAGATATTTATCGGCACATTACAAGAGGGACGATCGGTTTAAAAAATGAACAATGGGAGAAAAAACAACTAGAAGGATTGGAGTTGTCGCAAAAAACCTTTGGCATCATCGGTTTTGGCTATGTAGGAAAAAATTTGGCACAATTACTAAAAGGTTTTCAGACCAATACTCTGGTGTATGATGTTTTTGAGATAAGTGAAGAAGAGCAAAAGAATTATAATGTTAGACAGGTAACTTTGGAGGAGTTACTCCAAAATTCTGACATTATTTCTTTACATATTCCAAAAAACGAAAAAACTTACCATTTTATAAGTGAACCCCAAATCAAAATGATGAAAGATGGTGCAGTAATAATTAATGCTGCAAGGGGGGGCGTCCTCGACGAGAATGCTGTGCTTAAATATTTGAAAAATGGCAAGCTCCTTGGAGTAGGATTGGATGTTTTCGAAGAAGAACCTCCAAAGGGTGATCTATACAAGGAACTTTTTGCTTTACAAAACGTTGTCGTAACACCCCATATAGGTGCTTCTACAAAAGAAGCGCAAGAACGAGTGGGAATAAATATAATAGACAGAGTAGTAGAAGAAGTTAAAAAACTGAACTGACGAAATGAAGTTATATTTTCTTAAATCAATTTTTAAATTTAATTGAGTAGATATATGGTATAATCAGATGGCTTTAATTAGCATATGTAACAGATAGCAAAGATTTTAAAAACTATTTGGAGGTGTAGCTATGAAGATAGTTATTGACAAAGAAGCTTGTATAGGAGACGCTATATGTGAAAGTTTATGCCCAGACGTATTCCAAATGGGAGATGACGGAAAGGCCGAAGTCATTGATGAACAAAGTGACGCACCATGCGTGCAAGATGCTATCGATGCCTGCCCAACTGAAGCTATAAGTATCGAAGAATAATACGGTAACAAAAATAGTTTTTAAATTAATCGGGGATTTCTCCCCGATTTTTTTATTTTTAATCAATTTGTAGTATAATCTGTTTAGCCCTTAGAATATTATAACTTTTTTAATTTTTAAAAAATGGGCAAAGTTTTCTAGTGGAGGGGTAGAGATGGAAAATGCAAAGGTGTTTGTTATTACCTCTGGAAAAGGGGGAGTTGGTAAAACTACCATCACAGCTAATTTAGGGGCCACCTTAGCAAAAAAAGGTTACAATGTTTGCCTTATAGATGCAGATATTGGATTGAAAAATCTGGATTTGATTTTGGGGTTGGAAAACAGAATAGTTTACACTATAATGGATGTTGTAAGTGGTAACAAAACTGTTATGGAAGCACTCGTAAAACACAAACAATTAAAAAATCTCTCTCTACTGCTTCTTCTCAAATTGCCAACAAAGATTTAATGTCCCCTCAAGATATGAGCGATATAGTTTCTAAACTCTCTAAACATTTTCATTACATTATTATAGATTCCCCAGCAGGAATAGAAAGAGGATTCCAAAACGCTGTTTCATCTGCACAACACGCTATCGTTGTTACTACACCAGACCTGACTGCCATAAGCGACGCAGATAGAGTCATAGGGTTGCTTGAAAATCAAGGTTATACCGACGATCGCATATCACTAATTGTGAATCGATTAAAATTGAGACTTGTTAAAAGAAACGAAATGCTTTCCGCTGATGATATCAAAGAAGCGCTAGCATTGAATTTAATCGGAATAATACCTGATAGTGAGGAAATTTTACTTTCTTCCAACGAAGGAACTCCAATATCAACAAACCAAGAAGCTAAACTTTATTCGGTTTTCAATAATATAAGCGATAGAATCTTAGGAAAAGATATACCGTTAGAAAAAGATTTGATAGATGTCGACCACGCCCCTCAAGGATTTATAGAATTCATCAAAAGATTATTCAGAAGAGGGTGAAAGTAAATGTGGCCTTTCAAAAGTAAAAAGACTAAAACTCGGGAAACCGCAATAAAAAGAATGAATTCTTTCTTAAGTACCTCAGACCGAAAAAATGGAGGAAAGAGCCAAATTAGATTTGAAAATGTCAAACAAGAAGATTTGGATTTCGTAATAAACTATATTAAAGATTATGCTGTTAAACATCTGTCAGTAAAAAAAGAAGATGTTAAAGTACATGTCTCCAAAGAAGGCAACTCTATCACTATTGTTGCTAATATATTTTACCAGTAATAAATAAGGAGTTGAGAATTATGATATATACCTACTCTTTAAAAACCCATAATAGAGAAGAAATGATCGACATAACCAGCTATATTCAACAGAGTGTCGAAAATTCAAAAATAGAAGAAGGCATTTTGATAGTATATGTCCCCCATACAACTGCCGCCGTAACAATCAACGAAAATGCAGATCCATCTGTAAGAAAAGACATCACAGATTTTCTAAGAAATAAAATCCCTAAAAGCACGGAATATTCTCATCTTGAAGGCAATGCTGACTCGCATATAAAATCAACGCTCGTTGGACCAACATTGTCTTTAATTATTGAAAATGGAAAGCTTTTATTGGGGACATGGCAAGGAATTTATTTCTGTGAGTTCGATGGTCCAAGAAACAGAAATTTTATAGTAAAAATCATCGAAGGTTAAAGTTTAAAGTTAATAATCTTTTATTACAACAAAAATTGACTGGAAATATTCCGGTCAATTTTTTTATATGCATCATTTGCTTCGCAAATGAGAATTTGGAAGTTAATTCTAAGGCATTATGAATAAAGCTTTTTGCGCAAGCAAATTGGCAAAATAGTTGCATTGTGAACTACTTATCTCTAAAGAGGTAAGCTTCCTAATTCAGCGACCGTTGCGAAACACCTTAGAAAGGATCTAAGGATAACCGTCTTACACTGTCTCCAAAGGCTTAACATCCCCCAGTTCCTGGGGTAGAGTCAGTTTATACAGCGTCTAGCTGTTTCCTTATCTGCCGTAAGGCTGTGTGGCGAATGCCTGTTTTAATCCAAACTTCCTAATATTAACGGCAGCGTTATATCTCTATCATGTTTAGTTCCACATTCAGGACATATCCATTCTCTATCAGAAAGTTTTAAACCTTCTTTCTTATACCCACATACACTACAAGTCTTAGACGAAGGTTCAAACATTCCTATCTCGATTACCTTTTTACCTAGTCTCTCTGCTTTGTATTTTAGGAACGTTTTGAATTGATACCATCCTGAATCTGAGATACTTTTAGCTAAGTGATGATTCTTTAACATACCTCTTATATTGAGAGTTTCTACAATGAAGAAATCAGCTTGGTTCTCACTGATTTCTTTTGTTAGTTTATGCAGAAAATCCTCTCGTGTATTTTTTATTTTCTCATGTATTCTAGCAACTTCTAATTTTGCTTTGTCCCAATTCTTTGACCCTTTTTCTTTACTTGAAAACTTTTTATATGCATGTTTTAGTTTCCTTTCGTACTTAGACAATACTTTAAGAGCTGGATACTTCGTTCCATCGGATAATACAACAAAATCTTTAAGTCCCATATCCATACCGATTGCGTTTTCGTAGTCTATATCTCTTTCAAGGTAAGAACCTTCGACTTCAAAGGTCATAGACACAAAGTACTTACCTGTTGAAGTTTTAATGAAAGTACAATTTTTTATCTTTGCATTTGGATCTATTTTTCTATGTACTCTTACTTTGATACCTTCTTTAAACTTTGGTACGAATAGAATACCGTATTTATCATTATTTTCATTTTCGTACAGTTGTATATGTTGTGGAACTCTAAACGATTGTCTACTTGATTTTTTCTTAAATTTGGGGTATTTACTTTGTTTCTTGAAGAAACGTTTAAACCCACTTTCTAAATCTTTTATAGACTGTTGTAATGATTGAGAGTTGACATCATTCAACCATCGATACTTCTCTGTCTTTTTAAGAACCGTAAGCACTTTAGCCCACATATAATAATTAGTATACGTTTTAGTATTCTTATATGCCTTGTTAGCAAACTCTAAGAATAGGTTGTAAACAAATCGAGTATGTCCAAAATGTTGGCTAAATTTCTCAATTTGTTCGTTAGTTGGATATATACGAAACTTGTATGTTTTAAGCATATTCAATCACCTTAATTCGATAATTGTATGATATAATACAATTGTATCACATATACATATAATTAACAACATTTTTTGATTCAAATTCGTTTTGTGTTTGAAGCTAGCTATCATCTCTCCAATAAATTGGAGAGTGTTCTCGTTGGATTTTCACAAAATAGTAGAAAAGGGGATAGCCCTAGTTCCTGAAGGTAGACGTATTTTCCCTAATCTCACTGTTTTAGAAAACCTCCGATTAGGTTCGTATTCTCGCAAAGACTCTGAAAAAATAAACGAAGATTTCGATTGGGTACTTACACTTTTCCCGCAATTAAAGGAAAGACTTAAGCAACTTGGGGGTACACTCTCTGGAGGGGAACAACAAATGTTGGCGGTTGCAAGGGGGTTAATGTCAAGGCCAAAGGTTCTAATGCTCGACGAACCATCTCTGGGACTAGCTCCAATTCTAGTCAAAGAGGTTTTAGGAACTATAGAAAAAATAAGCCAACAGGGAGTAACTATATTGCTTATAGAGCAAAATGCTGTTGGTGCGTTAAAAATCGCTAATTATGGTTACGTCTTAGAAACTGGAAAAATTGTTCTTGAAGGTCCGGCAGAAGATCTCTTAGAAAACGATGAAGTTAGGAAAACTTATCTAGGAGTAACGGCTTAAAACCTTGAAACTATTTCATACTTTTCAAGATTTCGAAGAAAGATATCAACAGTACAAGGATTTTCAAGATTTCCAAGATTTCCAAAGATACCAAAACTACCAAAGATTCAACCAGCAAAGATACCAAGATTGTCCTTATTACGACGACTAATTTAAACCAAATACTTTAAAAAGAGGCCTAAAGGCCTCTTTTTTAGTGCGTATAGATAAAATCTAAGTGGTAAAAGTTCTTCGTGAGTAGAGGTAGCGTCAATCAGTAGTTGAAAGCAAAGAGTGTTCATTGGTGGTGTAGGAGAACGGTAGATAAATCAATTATCTACCTTCTGCCCAGTTTTTACATGTCATTTACCTCACAAATGAGAATATGGAAAGTACTTCTAAAACATTATAAATAAAACGTTTTGCACAAGACTGCAAAAAAAAGTTGCATTATAATTTTATTTGTTGTATAATTAAGAAAATTACTATTTGATTTCTTTTCTGTTAGATTATTAATATATTCTTATGAAATTCTGTTCACATAAGATAAAGACTATGAAAATTTTTTCTACACTTTATTAAGCAAAATAACATCCACACATATTATATGAGGAGGGGAAAAACATGAAAAAAACCTTTGTTTTTGTGTTTTTGGTAGTTATTATGACTTTCACACTCTTTGGTCAAGAAGTCATCAAAATTGGTATGAACTTCGAACTAACAGGACCTGTTTCTGGGTATGGTCAAATGTCAAGAGACGGTGTAATGTTAGCCAACAAGTTGAAACCAACAGTTAACATCGGGGGTAAAGAAATCAAAGTGGAAGTTGTAGCTGTCGATAACAAATCTGACAAAGCAGAATCAGCTAACGCAATAAGAAGGTTGATAGATCACGAAAAGGTAGTTGCAGTTATTGGTCCTGCAACAAGTTCGGCAGCATTAGCTGCAGCTTCAATAGCAGAAGAAAGGCAAATACCAATGGTGGTCAACACCGCAACTAACCCTTTAGTTGCCCAAAACAAAAAGTATGTATTCAGGACCTGTTTTGAAGATACTTTGCAAGGTGCTCTACTTGCAACATTTGCCTGGGAAGAACTTGGAGCTCAAAACGTCGCCATAATGGTAGATGTAGCCCAAGATTACGTTGTGGGACTTGCTAATTATTTTGAAAAAGCTTTTGAACAGTTTGGAGGAACCTATTTTACTGAATTTTATACAACTGGTGATCAAGATTTCACCGCTCAACTTACCGACGCCCTTTCAAAAAATCCAGATGCTATTTTTATGCCAGGGTACTACGCTGAAATAGCTTTAATTTCCAAGCAAGCTAGAGATTTAGGTTTCACAGGTCCCATGTTTGCTGGAGATGGTGCCGACGCACCAGAATTAATACAAATTGGTGGAGAATACGTAGAAGGCCTTTCTTATACAACTTACTTTCACGAGGATGCAGAATTATCCGCTGCTACTAAACCTTTTGTAGAGGCCTATCAAGAGGAATACAACAGAAGAGCCGACGCATTTGGAGCTTTGGCGTATGATGCTTACATGGTAATAGTTAACGCTATTGAGTCTGCACAGTCCACAGATCCTGTAAAAATTAGAGACGCTTTAGCACAAACTAGAGACTTTCCTGGTGTCGCCGGTACAATTACGTATCCTCAAGGTTCTGGAAACCCTATAAAACCAGCGGTAATAAACATGGTTGAAAACGGACAATTTGTTTTCCGTACCGTTATAAAACCCAGGATGTAATATTTAACTATATTAAAGCCATCTCACAAAATGAGATGGCTATACTTTCTTGGATCCAGAAAGGGGGCTCATAATTGACTATCCAAATGTTCTTTCAACATCTAGCAAATGCCATCTCTCTTGGCAGCATATACGCACTTATTGCCATAGGTTATACCATGGTTTATGGGATACTCAATTTAATAAATTTTGCTCATGGTGACATTTTTACTTTTAGCATGTATTTTGCTTTTTATGCAGTTACTCTCTTTTTATTTCCATGGTGGGCAGCTTTTATTTTTGCGATTGTTTTAACGACTCTACTAGGTGCTACAATCGAACGAGTCGCTTACAGACCATTAAGAAAGGCTAATGCCCCCAAGATCTCAGCATTAATTACAGCTATTGGTGTATCGTTCTTCTTACAAAACTTCGCAATAGTTGTCTTTGGTGGAAGAGCAAAATCATTCAATCCCCAATTAGGAGTTTACCCAACACAATTCGCACAAGTACTAACTTTTGGAGATGTAAGGATACCTTTACTAACTTTCATAATCATAGGTGTTTCTATTCTTGCACTTTTTGTATTGGTTTGGATAGTTTATAGAACAAAAGCCGGCATGGCGATGAGGGCAGTTTCTAAAGATGTTACTGCAGCAAAATTAATGGGTATAAACACCGACAGAACTATTTCTCAAACATTTATGTTGGGGTCCGCTTTAGCAGCTGTGGGAGGTATTCTTTGGGCTATGAAATACCCTCAAATCTATCCTTATACCGGCATGATCCCCGGTTTAAAGGCATTTATAGCTGCAGTTGTCGGAGGAATTGGAAGTATTCCAGGAGCTATGCTTGGAGGTTTTATTTTAGGGGTTGCCGAAATAATGATAGTCGCATTCTTACCCGCTTTGGCAGGATATAGAGACGCTATTGCTTATATTATTTTGATAGTTATTCTTCTAGTAAAACCAAACGGGCTTCTCGGTGTGGAAATAGGGGAGAAGGTGTGAATATGGAAAAAACGCTATCTTTTAAGACTAAATTCTTTTTGACAATTCTTTTTATATTGGCAATCTTTCTATTACTGTTGACAGCTAATAACAAAGCTAGTGATTATTTAATTTTGATATTGAATTTAATGGCAATTAATATAATATTCGCCGTAAGTTTAACCTTTATTAACGGTATTACAGGTATCTTTTCGTTGGGGCATGTTGGATTCATCGCAATTGGGGCATATGTATCGTCCATTTTAACACTTTCTCCTGCTCAAAAAGAAATAAGTTTTCTGATAAAACCTTTAATATACCCCTTAAATGTTATCCAAATCCCTTTCCTACCAGCAATCATAATAGCTGGACTGGTAGCTGCTGCGTTTGGTTACTTAGTTGCTGCCCCATCTCTTCGACTAATTGGTGATTATTTAGCCATCGCAACCCTTGGTTTAGGTGAGGTGGTTAGAATCGTTGCAAATAATACCTGGTCTATCACAAATGGGGCTTTGGGTTTAAAAAGCATCCCACAATATTCTAACCTATGGTGGACTTGGGGATTTGCTTTAATTACGGTAGTCTTCATTTCCAGCTTAATAAAAAGTAGTTATGGAAGAGCTTTAAAGGCAATAAGAGAAGATCCAATTGCTGCTAAATCTATGGGAATTAATGTTTTTTCTCATCAAGTAGTCACTTTTGTAATTGGTTCTTTTTTTGCAGGAGTTGGTGGAGCATTATGGGCTCACTTAATCACTACTATAGATCCAAAATCTTTCATGTTTCAAAAAACCTTTGAAATATTGATAATGGTGGTCATCGGTGGACTTGGGAGTATTAGTGGAGCCATAATCGGAGCTTCACTTTATACAGTAGGATTAGAGTTCCTTAGAGTTCTAGAAGAACCAATATCGATAGGTCCCATCTACATACCAGGTGTCCCGGGAATGAGAATGGTGGTTTTATCTCTCATTCTCATAATTATAATGCTATTTTGGAGAAGAGGCATAATGGGAAGAAATGAAATAACATGGGATGGCATCTATAAACTGATAATGAAAGCAAGAAATAAAAATAGATTGAGAGATGATGAATGAATTAGAAAATTTTCAAGGAGGCTTCCAATGACTAACCAATACGATAACGAATATATCTTAGAATTTGAGAATGTAACCAAAAGATTTGGAGGTTTAATGGCAGTTAATAACTTCAATGGCTATTTGAAAAATGGCGAATTACTTGGTCTAATAGGTCCCAATGGAGCAGGGAAAACCACTCTTTTCAATTTGATCACTGGTATATACACTCCAGATACTGGAAAAATTTTATTTAAGAAACAAAAAATAAATTCTAAAAAACCTCATGAAATAACTCAGTTGGGAATTGCTAGAACTTTTCAAAATATTCGATTGTTTAAAGATATGACAGTTCTAGAAAATGTTTTAGTCTCTCAGCATTTGAAATTGAAAAGTTGGATTTGGCTTTTTAAAAGTGTTTTAAAAACTCCTGACGTTTTAAAAGTAGAAAAAGAGATGCAAAACGAAGCCTGGGATCTTCTAGAAGAAGTCGGATTGTCTGTTTACGCTAATGACAAGGCAAACTCTCTTCCATATGGATTACAAAGAAAGTTAGAAATCGCAAGAGCACTTGCCACCGGAGCAAACCTACTTCTGTTAGACGAACCGGCGGCAGGAATGAACCCTCATGAAACAAGTGAATTGATGGAATTTATAAAACATATAAGACAGGAGTTTGAGCTATCTATTCTCATTATAGAGCATGACATGAAAGTCATCATGGGAATTTGTGAGCGTATTTATGTCTTGGATTATGGGAAAAAAATCGCTGAAGGAAGTCCACAGGAGATTCAAAAAGATCCTTTGGTAATAAAAGCCTATTTAGGTGAGGAGTTGGCAATATGAACAGTGAAAATTCAAACATAATTCTTAAAATATCTGATATGAACGTTCACTATGGTGGTATCCATGCAGTAAAAGGAATCGATATGGAAATCAAAAAGAATGAAATCACAACGTTGATTGGATCAAATGGAGCGGGAAAAACTACAACCTTGAACGGAATAATGAATGTAGTTAAAAAGAGCGGTGGAAAGGTGTTTTTAGATAATGTTGATATTACAAGCATGGAAACTCATAGAATGGTAGAAAAAGGAGTAGTTCTAGTCCCTGAAGGTAGACGTATATTCCCAAATCTAACGGTTTTAGAAAACCTCCGATTGGGTTCGTATTCTCGCAAAGACTCTGAAAAAATAAGCGAAGATTTCGATTGGGTACTTACACTTTTCCCACGATTAAAGGAAAGACTCAAGCAACTTGGAGGCACACTATCTGGGGGAGAACAACAAATGCTGGCGGTTGCAAGAGGGTTAATGTCAAGACCAAAGGTTCTAATGCTCGATGAACCTTCTCTTGGACTAGCTCCTATTCTAGTTAAAGAGGTTTTAGAAACTATAGAAAAAATATGTGAAGAGGGGGTAACCATACTGCTTGTAGAACAAAATGCCGTTGGTGCATTAAAAATCGCTCATTATGGTTATGTCTTAGAAACCGGCAAAATTGTTCTCGAAGGACCTGCAAAAGATCTCTTAGAAAACGATGAAGTTAGGAAAACTTATCTAGGAGTGACGGTTTAAAACTTTGAAACCACATCACACTTTCTTAAGCTTCTTCTAAGCTTCCATTAAGTGAACATTAAGCATATTGTTTTATTATTCTGATGTATCAAAAATAAAAAACATTACTTAGTGGAGGTGTTGGTATGAAAAAAGTTTTTCTGTCTTTCTTTATAGGTATTCTTTTAGTCGGATCGTTATTTGCACAAGTAGGACCAGCTGGTGGGGCTCCAATGTCCCAGGTACAAAATCAGGATCCTCTCAACCAAATGGTTCAGGATCAAGAAAGATTGCAAGAAAGAATATTCTTTCAAGATGTTTCACCAGTAACCATTACAGGAACTGTCAAAACCATAGTGGATAACGATGTATTTCTAACCTTGAGTGTTGAAGTAGACTCTGAAATCTACTCAGTAAGAGTGCCCAAGAATTTTTTGGATGATGTAAAAGCCGGTGAAAGTATTGAACTAACAGGATACAAGGTAGTAATAAACGACATCAAAAACTTTGTACCTTTAGAGATCAAATATCAAGATAGAACAGTGAATATGCAGAGATATATGGAAAATGTTCGATCTCAAAATTTCGAAGAAAGATACCAAGAAGATTTCCAACAAAACCAAGATTATCAAAGATATAGAGACTACCAAGATTACCAAGATTTCAAAAGATATCAACAGTACAAGAATTATCAAGACTACCAAGATTTTCAAAGATACCAAAACTACCAAAGATTCAATCAACAAAGATATCAAGATTGTCCCTATTACAACGACTAATTCAAAGTAAAAACGATGAAAAGAGGCCTAAAGGCCTCTTTTTTTATACAAAGAAATAATTAACTTTATAATATTTTTCAAAAATTGAAAAAAACTTCAATATTTGGCTTTAATCGTCTATAATCATGAAATTTTTTTCATAATCGTCTATAATCACCTTTTTTAAAAAACGAAAATTATGATTCAATTAATAGTAGAAACATGGTACTTGTGTGGAGCTGCGAGGCGAATGGAACATATAAATTATTTAAGAGGGAGAAAAAAATGAGAATACAAAATCATCCCATACTAAGTTTCAATAGAGATAAACAAATAAAGTTCTATTACAATGGTAAAGAATTGATAGGTTACGAAGGAGAAACCATTGGGGCAGCATTGTACGCAAATGGTGTTTTTAAATTCAGTGAAAGTAAGAAATTACACAGACCAAGAGGAATTTTCTGCGCTATTGGACATTGTTCCTCCTGCTTGATGACAGTTGATGGAGTCCCAAACGTAAGAACGTGCATAACTCCTCTAAAAGATGGAATGAAAGTGGAATCCCAAAATATCGGAGTTGAGATAAATGAGTAAAATTGAAAACCTTGAATTATTGGTTGTAGGTGGAGGTCCTGCAGGACTTTCAGCTGCACTTGCTGCTGCTAATTACGGAATTAAAGTATCTTTAGCAGAAGAAAGAGAATTTTTAGGGGGACAACTAATAAAACAAACCCATAGATTTTTCGGTTCAGAAAAAGAATACGCAGGCACAAGGGGAATAGATATACTGAGAAAGTTGATCGACGAAGTTAACAAAAATAAAAACATAGAAGTGTTATTATCTTCTCGAGTCTTGGGAATCTATGAGGATAACGTTGTAACTATATTAAACGATCATAAAATGAAAAAGTATTATCCTCAAAGTATTATTTTTGCAACGGGGGCATCCGAAAAATTTTTAGCTTTTGAGAATAACGACCTTCCTGGCATTTTTGGTGCTGGGGCAGTTCAGACTTTGATGAATGTTTATGGCGTCATGCCAGCAACAAATGTCTTAATGATTGGTTCGGGAAATATTGGGTTGATAGTTTCTTACCAATTATTACAAGCTGGTGTAAAAGTAGCTGCAATAGTTGAAGCAGCGCCAAAAATAGGTGGATACTCTGTTCATGCATCAAAACTCAGAAGGTTGGGCGTACCGATTTTAACGTCTCATACCATAAAAAAAGCTATCGGAAAAGAAAAAGTTGAAGGAGCGGTAATATGTGAACTCGACAACGATTGGAATGAAGTAAAAGATACAGAACAACTGATCAAATGTGATGCAATCTGTCTATCTGTTGGATTAACCCCATTGGTTGACCTCTTAAAACAAAGGAAAGTAAAAACCACTTATGTCTCAGAACTGGGCGGCTACGTCCCCTTAAGAGACGAAAATATGGAAACCTCAATTAAAAATTTATTTGTTGCAGGGGATGTTTCAGGGATAGAAGAAGCAACAGCAGCAATGATCGAAGGTCAAATAGCCGGTTTATCCGTTGCCAAAAGAATCGGAAAAAACAACAAAAAAGAAATTGAAAAAAGAATAGAAGAAGGTAAAAATGAATTAGAATTGCTAAGATCTGGACCTGTAGGCAAGAAAATTAGGAAAGGTTTATCTAAATTAGGTTTGAATCACGGGAAAAATTATAACGAAAATTTTTCAGAAGAAGCACTCGATATCTCTCACTTGATGAAAACTGGGGTACCTTCGGAAGAAAACTTAAAAAACAAGTTACCATCAGAAGAAAAGGTCTTTGACAAAGGACCTATAGCCATATCAGAGTGCTTTCAAAGATTCCCTTGCGACCCCTGCGTAAAAAGCTGCCCTTTCAACGCCATATCTGAAAATGGTAACATCAACAACATTCCCTACGTTGACTTTGAAAAATGCACCGGATGTGGCATATGTGTTAGCAAATGTCCAGGACTGGCAATGTTTGTAGTTCATAAGAATTTCAGTGAAACAACTTCGGTTGTTATTATGCCTTACGAATTTCTTCCAAGACCCCATAAAGGAGAAATTGTAAAGGTATTTGATAGAGAGGGAAAATACTTATGTGATGGCAAAGTAATAAGAATATTGGATGGAAAATTTCAAGACAAAACAGCCGCAGTGAGTATAGAAATTCCAAAGAGATACTATTTACAAGCCAGGAATTTTAAAGTGGAGGAAGGAAACCATGGATGAAAACAAGGTAATAATTTGTAGATGTGAAGATGTAACTTTAAAAGAAATAAGGGATGCCATAAGAGAAGGATTCACCACCGTTGAAGAAATAAAGAGGGTGACAAGAAGCGGGATGGGACCTTGTCAAGGTAAAACCTGTGGCTTGTTGATCGCAAGGGAAATTTCACAGATGACTGGCAAGCCGATGGAAGAAATAGAATTACAAAACATCAGACCTCCATACGGAGGAATAACCTTTGAAGAAGTAACAAAAGGAACCGTAATGAAGAATGATAAATAAACTCTAATATAATTAGCAGGTGAAAAATATGAAAAATAAAGCAAACGTTGTGATAATAGGAGGAGGAGTTGTAGGCTGTTCCATTGCCTATAACCTTGCCAAAAAAGGGGTTAAAGATGTAGTAGTACTTGAAAAATCCTACCTTTCAAGCGGAGCAACTGGTAGATGTGGTGCGGGAGTTAGGCAACAATGGGGCACCAAACAAAACTGTCTTTTGGCAAGCGAAAGTATGCATATTTTTGAACACTTTGAAGATGTCCTTCAAATAAAAAGATACATAGAATTAAAGCAAAAAGGTTATTTGTTACTAGCATACTCTGACAAAGAATTAGAGCAATTTAAAAAAAATATCGAAGTTCAACACAGTTTAAATATACCTTCTATTCTATTAACTCCTAAAGAAGCTAAAGAGATTGTTCCCGACTTAAACATAGAAAAGTTGGTAGGAGCCGCTTACTGTGCTAAAGATGGGCATGCCAACCCTTTCCAAGTGACTTTGGGTTATGCTGAAGCTGCACAAAGATTAGGTGTGGAAATAAACAAATTTACCGAAGTCAAAGATATAAAAATTAAGAATGACACAGTGCTGGGGGTACAAACAAACAAAGGTTTCATAGAATGTAAGAATGTAGTTGTAGCAGCAGGAGGTTGGACACAAAATATAGCTAAAATGGCTGGAATAGAACTCCCAGTTTACTCCGAAAGACACGAAATATTGGTAACAGAATCTGTTAAAAATATACTCGATCCAATGTTAATGTCCTTCTCTTACAATATTTATTGTCAACAAGAACCTAATGGAAGTTTCATTATGGGCTATGGACCAGATAACGAGCCCTCTACTTACAACATGGAAAGTTCATGGGAATTTCTTGAAACTATGTCAAAAAAGGCAACGTGGCTGCTGCCTCCTCTTAAAAATATTCGCATCATTAGGCAATGGGCTGGCTTATACAACATTTCACCAGATAGACAACCAATAGTATCAAAGATTAATCAGGTAGAAGGTCTCTATGTGGCTTGTGGATTCAGTGGACATGGTTTTATGCTTGCACCAGCCGTTGGGATTCTAATGGCAGATATACTTACAGGAGATAAATTAACTTACGATGTAATTTTAGATTTAGAAAGATTCAACAGGGGAGAAATCATTGAAGAACCCTCTGTGGTATAAAACTTCAAAAGGAGGAATCAACTTTGAACAACTCGATACCTATTTTCGAAATGCCTGAAAACGAGCCAATTTTAAACTATGAGCCAGGAAGTAAAGAAAAGAAAGAATTAAAGGAAAAACTTTCTGAACTCAAAAGTGAGAAAATCGAAATCCCTCTTATAATTGGTGGAAAAGAAGTAAGAACAGGTGATCTTGGAAAATGTGTTATGCCTCATGATCATAGACATGTATTGGCAGAATATCACAAAGCTAGCGAGAAAGAAGTTGCAATGGCAATAGAAAGTTCCTTAGAGGCAAAGAAAATATGGGATAAATTTTCATGGGCTGATAGACTATCCATTTTCAAAAAAGCAGCTGAACTGTTATCAACGAATTGGAGATCAACATTAAATGCAGCAACCATGCTCGGTCAAAGCAAAAATGTTTTTCAAGCAGAAATAGATTCAGCCTGCGAATTGATAGACTTTTTAAGATTCAACTCATACTATGCAACAAAGATATACATGGATCAACCAAAATCTATCAAAGGTGTATGGAATAGATTAGAGTATAGGCCTTTAGAAGGATTCGTTTTCGCAGTTACTCCATTTAATTTCGCTTCTATAGCAGGAAACCTACCCACGGCACCTGCTATCATGGGAAATACGGTTTTGTGGAAACCTGCTTCTTCAGCTGTATATTCTGCATACTTCTTTATGAAATTGCTACAAGAAGCCGGCTTACCCGATGGCGTAATAAATTTCATACCTGGTTCAGGGTCCAAAATTGGAAGTATAGTTTTTAAAGATCCTAACTTTACGGGATTACATTTCACTGGTTCAGCTCCAACATTTCAAAATATGTGGGAAACAATTGGGAAGAACATAAGAAATTACAAAACTTACCCAAGAATAGTAGGGGAAACAGGTGGAAAAGACTTTGTGATTGCACACGAAAGTAGTGAAATAGAAACACTGGCAACAGCGCTAATTAGGGGAGCCTTTGAATATCAAGGTCAAAAATGTTCGGCTGTCTCAAGAGCTTATATACCTAACAACATCTGGCCGAAGGTAAAAGAAAATTTGATCGAAAATTTGAAAGAAATTAAAATCGGCTCTCCAGAAAATTTCACCAACTTTATGAATGCTGTAATTGACAAAGAGGCTTTTGATAAGATAAAAAGTTACATAGATTTTGCAAAGGAAAGTAATGAAGCAGAAATAATCTATGGTGGAAAGTGTGATGATTCTATTGGATATTTCATTGAGCCAACTGTAATATTAACTACTAATCCAAAGTTTAAAACTATGGTAGAAGAAATATTCGGCCCTGTTTTGAGTATTTACGTTTACGATGCAAAAGAATTTGACAGTGTATTGAAATTATGTGATGAAACTTCACCCTATGGTTTGACTGGAGCGATCTTCGCTCAAGATAGAAATGCTATTAAAAAGGCAGAAGAAGTACTCGTTAACGCTGCCGGGAACTTTTACATCAACGATAAACCTACAGGTGCTGTAGTAGCTCAACAACCGTTTGGTGGTTCAAGGGCTTCAGGAACAAACGACAAAGCTGGAAGTGTTATAAACCTTTTAAGATGGGCTTCCGCCAGAGCAATTAAAGAAAATTTCTCTCCACCAAAAAATTTCAAATATCCATTCATGAACGAAGAATGAAGACAGCCTCACGGCAGGTAAAGAAAATGTCCCCACCAGGGGACTTTTTTGTTGGAGCGGATAATGGGATTCGAACCCACGACCCCTTGCTTGGCAAGCAAGTGCTCTACCGCTGAGCTATATCCGCAATATTTGGCTGGTGCGCGAGGTGGGACTTGAACCCACACGGATTATAAATCCACAGGATTCTAAGTCCTGCGCGTCTGCCAGTTCCGCCACTCGCGCTAATAACTATAAAAAAATGGTGACCCGCCTGGGATTCGAACCCAGGACCCTTTGATTAAAAGTCAAATGCTCTACCAGCTGAGCTAGCGGGTCACTTAGTAGTTACATATATCAAAATTCTTTTTTTGCAACCGTTGAATATTATAACCGCTCACAACACTTTTGTCAAGTACAAAGTTAAAACAACAAGTAAAATTGAGTTTAATATTCATAGATTTTTTAATTCTTTTACAATTATCTCTCTTCTTTCAGAAAAACTTTAGACGATACAAACAAGAGAAAAAGCCCTCCTACAAACAAAACCAAATTAATTATTAAAAATTCGTTTAAGTTAATCTGTTTGATATTTCCTGTGTACCTTATTAAATCCACCACATACTTAACCGGTAAAATATTACTTACCCATCTGACAGAAGTGGGCAAAAATTCAACAGGGAAATATACCCCTGAAAAGAAAGTCATTGCAACATAAAGGATAGAAGCAATTTCTATGGTTACCGAAGGTTCCTTGAACAACAATAAAAGCAATATGCCAAATCCCATCATTCCTATAGATGAAGTAAAAAACACTATAACAAGCAGTCCCCAGTTGAATGTCAAACTCAAATCAAATATTATTTTACCTAAAAAAACTATAATAAACATGGATATGAGATTCAAAAAAAGCTTAGTGGATGAAGCCGATAGAGTGAATTCTATCGGTTTCATTGGTGAGGCTTTAAATCTTTTAATTGTACCTAGTTTTCGATATCTTCCAAATACATTTATCATTGAAAACATTCCACCTGATAAAAGCGATAATCCTATAACCCCTGTCAAAATAAAATCCAAAGAATTTTCTTGACTTTCTCCTATGGGGGTTTCAACAAATTCCAAGTTTATATAATCTTCATTCATACCTATTAAATACTTTTTCAAAAAACTTTGCAATTTTAACTTTAAAAATATATTGCTCTGATTATTTATGTCTGTTTCTTTTTCGACAAAAGTTATTTGATTATTCTCAACCATAATTATTCCAATATCGATTTGATCACTTTCTAAAGCTTGACTTAAAGAGTTTTTGTCCTCAAAAATCAAAATTTCATAAGGAAGAGATTCTACGATTCCCTCATTAAAATTACCAGCGATTCCCAATTTATACTCAACACTTTGGTCAGTTTCTGTACCAAAAATAATCCCGAAAAGAAACAGTAATAGAACTGGGAGAAGTAGGGTAAAGAACACTTCGAAACCATTTCTAAAGGTTTCTTTATAAAATATACTCATTAACGAAACCATGCGTTTATTTTTCACGGTAAACCATCCCCTTATAACTCATCGAAAAGATTAAGATAGATGCTATCATCCAGATAACAGGAACAATTATATTAACGGGGACAAGAACATTACCAGTCATCAACTTTCTCAACCCATCTACTAAATAAGTAGCAGGGTTAAAATAAACGTACCATCTTATAAACCAAGGTGTATTAGTAACTTCAAAATAAAATCCGCTTAAAAAAATGGTCGCTTGATATATGACCTGAGAAATCGCTTCGGCGGATCCCATATTTTTATACAATGAAGAAAGAAGAAGGCCAACACTCAGTATTACCAGGATTGAAAAACCACTGTAAGCTATAAACCCTGGTTTATATATATATGAACTAACATCAAAAAGGTAAGCCTCAATGTATAAAACTATCAAAGAAATTAACAGTAAAATGAGATGTGAAAGTAAAAAACTAAAAAAATATTCGTTCCCTTTTATAGGAGTAGAGTTTAGTTTTTTAAAAACCCCTTTTTCAACGTAATATGAAAAATCAAAAGGCATATTAAATACAGCTACTGTCAAAACAGACATCAAAATAATGGCAGGAAATAGGAAATCTCTGTATCTATAAGGTTCTGATTGTTTTATCCCTATAATCTCTTCATTAACAGTTAGTTTTACTTCTTCCCCTCTTGTATACATCATTATATTGATTTCATCTATAAATACTTCAAAAATGTCTTTTGCATACATAGAAGCACTATCGTTGGTATAATAAACTTTTATATCAGGAACCTCAGTGGTTTCGATAAAAAATTTCAGATTCAGCAAATTAAAGTTTTCAGGGAACACTACAAAAGCACTTATTTCAGAATTTTTTAAATTCTGAAGCCCTTTTTCAAAAGAATCATACTCTACTACTTGAAAAGGGATATCATTGGAATCCGATGGAGAAAAGACATCATCGAAGGTGGTTTTTATTACTCCCTGCAAAGGCTCTTCGTAATATATTCCAACCTTCAAATCCAAATTTTCCGAGGTGCCAATATTTTCAAAGATACCCACGAATAAAACGAAAAATAACGTAGGAAATATTATAGTCCAAAAAGGAACAGCAAATTCTCTTGAAGAATTAACAAAAAAGGCCTTTGTGAGATTTCTGATTTTTTTCATGCTATCTCACCTAATCCCTTAAGCTTTTCCCGGTTAAATGTAAAAAGACGTCCTCTAAATTAGGTTTCCTAACAACGATATTCGATATATCAAATTTCTGTATTTTTGCATCCTCAAATATTTTTACAAGAGCACCTTCTACATCTTTTGTTTCTATGGTATAAAAATTTTCGCTTTTGGTGACTTGAAAATTTGCATCTTTGAAAAGCTCTTCTTTTACCTCATCAAAATTCCCATTAGAGTTAATTTCAAAGGTGATTATGGAATCCATTTTCAATGAATGTATAAGCTCATTAAGTGTTCCTTGGGCTATTACCCTGCCTTGATCAAAAATGTAGATCCTATCAGCCAAAAATTCAGCTTCTTCCATATAATGGGTAGTTAGTATTATGGTCTTCCCGGAATTTCTTAAGTCTTCTATTTTTTCCCATGTACTTCTTCTTGCTTGAGGATCTAACCCTGTAGTTGGCTCATCAAGAAACAACAACACAGGATCGTTAATTACCGCTGTAGCTAACGCTAATCTTTGTAATTGTCCACCTGAAAGTTTCGATACCCTACTATTCTTTTTTTCTTCAAGATTAAAATCTTTCATAATCTTATTTACATCAAGACTGTTTTTGTATAATCCCGAGAACGCCTTAAGGGTTTCCAAAACTTTTAAATTTGGGAAAAAATTAGTATCTTGTAATTGAATGCCTATTCTTTCCTTAATATTAGAATCTACGTTTTCTATCTTTTTCCCGAAATAGTAAATTTCTCCAGCATCTTTCTTTCTTAATCCTTCTATTATTTCAAGTGTTGTTGTTTTTCCAGCACCATTTGGCCCTAAAATAGCAACAATCTCTCCTTTTTTTACATCAAAAGAAACATCGTCAACCGCTTTTACGTTCTTATAATACTTCTTCAAATTCTTCACTTCAATAATACTCTCCATAATGAACATCCCCCCTATAATATCCAAAACCTAAGCCTCTTCTAAAACGTTTCTAAGCCATTTCTTACTTCTGTATCTGAAAAAAAGAATTATGGATTTTATAATCTCTTCCATCATTGTTAAAAAGTAGACGGTGGGAAAACTCAAATCTAATATCAGTCCTCCAACCGCAGCTAGAGGAACACCTATAAGCCATAACGTAGAGGCTTCAACCAAAAAAGAGAATCTTGTATCTCCTCCGGCTCTTAAAAATCCGACAACGTTCATACCGTTGAAGATCTTCACCGGAAGAAAACCCATTGAAATAACTATTGTGACTTTTACCATATTTTTAACTTCTTCTGAAACATCGAATACATCAACTACTAAAAATGTAGTTACTATCCCTATAATAGCTGCTATTACACTTATTAACTCCGCTAATTTTAAGGCTTTTTTAGAAGTTTCAAAGGCTTCTTCAAATTTAGATACTCCCAATATATTTCCAATAATTACAGATGCGGCGTTTGCTATAGAAAAAGTCACAGAAACCGCAAACCCTTCTATAGTTGACATAACTCTTTGAGCAGCTATAACATCAGTTCCCATATGGGCATAAACAACAGAATACATAGTGAACCCCAATGACCAGGCAAATTCATTTGCCAAAGTAGGTAAGGCGTAATGAAAGAAGTTTTTCACAAATTTTGAATTCAATTCTGCAACATGTTTAAAATATGCTCTCCCGGGGAGCTTTCCAACGTAAACTATAAAAACTGTTGCAATACATCCTATTGCCCTAGCAATCAAAGTCCCTATTGCAGCACCTTTTATACCTAAAACAGGGAAACCAAGCTTACCAAAGATTAGCAAATAATTTAGAACGATGTTTGTAGATAATTCTATAATAGTTATTATCAATGGCAAATGAGCCTTTCCTATGCTTCTAAGCATAAAAGAAAAAACCATCGTAATTGCAAATAAGGGGTAACTGAAAGCAATTACCTTTAAATAAGGGATTCCCGCTTTTATAACTTCAATATCTGGACTAAAAAATCTCAAAACCATTTCTGGCGCGAAATAACTCAATAAAAAGAATGGAATAGAGAAAAGAAGGGAGGACAAGATAGTTAACGCAACGGAACGGGATAAACCATCCTCATCTTTTTTCCCCCAATACTGGGCAAAGAAAATGCCTCCTCCAGAGACTAATCCAAATAATATTAAGTTGTACAAGAAGAAAAACTGGTTTGAAAGTCCAACCGAAGCGATGGCAACCTCCCCCAAAAGGCCAATCATTAAGGTATCAACAAAATTAACACTTGTAAAGATAACTTGCTGAAGGGCTATCGGGAAAGCTATTCTTATTATTCTTTTGTAGATATCCATTGGAACCCCCACAATACATTTTGTAAAACGAAGAATATATACACAAAAGAAATTCTATCATAACTGTCATGGCTTTTATTCTAAAAAATATGAAAATAATTGTTAAGAATCACTCGAAAGAAAAACTGTGAATTTACTAGAGTAAAATTGGACAATATCAAATACTAGAAAGAAATAAGTCTACTCAAAAAGAGTTTTCTCAGAGCAGACTTAGTATACAACTTCTTTATTATATACTTTTAAATAATCTTTTCACCACAAATCTTTAGCACTTGTAGAAATAGCATGGATACCATTCTTAAAGAGTTCCAGAACTTCCTCTTCTTTACTGATTAATCCTCCAGCTATCAAACATACTTTTGTTCCTATATTTTCTAAAAAATATGGTGCTGCTATCGCTGGTAATATTTCAAAGGCATCAGGTTGAGAAGTTTTTTCCAGAAAATTTACAACAGATTTTAAAGAATTAGAATCTATCAAAAACACCCTTTGAACTGCCATTAAATTTTCTTGCATTGCTGTTTTTATAGCGTTATTTTTTGTGGATATTATTCCATCACATAACTGTTTACGAGCTAAATATTCAATACCTTTTTTATCAGAAGCGATGCCTTCTAGTAAATCGATATTGATAAATAACTTTTTATTAAATTGTTTTACAATAGGCATAACATCTTCTAAAATCAATATGGATCCCGTAAGCAAAAAAATGATAGGGGATTCAGTTTTTAAGGCATCATCTAAGTCATTTAAATCTCTAATAGCAGGAATTATAGTGTTTTTCTTGATTAAATTACATAAACCTTTCATATTATCTCCTTTTAAGACACTTTTTTGTTTCTTATTTTTTCCTATTGACACTTCTCGTAGCTATTATATCACTACCTGTGTCTAATATATTTTGTATTACAACGTCCCCTCTTTTAACGGGTGCTTTTACCTTTGTTTCTTTTAATATTTTCATTATATCTTGCATAAGTCTCAATGGGACAGGTTTATCAGACCGAACCGAAGCCATCGAAATTTCTCCATCTTCTACTTTAACGCTTGTTACAACCACTCTTAAGGGATCAGTGATTTCTTGTTTTACAAATTCTAAACCTCTTTTACATCTGTTCCCCTTAACTTCTACAATTTCTATTTCATCTGCATCTGCATAAACAACGTTTATTTTACATCCCAAAGGGCAATTTGTACACACTATTTTCTTCTTTTTGTATTCAACCGAGTTCACGTGCACTCACCTCTATTTCTTTCAAATTCTTATCCTTAAATGGTTTTATGGAAATTTCAATCATTTCAGAAGGTCTAGCTTCTTCTTCTATCATCTTAATTCCAAGAGGTTCTACTGTAACTTCCGCTCTTTTGAAAGTTTTTGAAACTCTAAGGTACAACTTTGTCCTTTCGTTGGGATCTATATACATTGGATGCAATATATTTATATTTTTACCTTTTTTAACTTTTACCTTTTGCTCTGGAAAGTATTGATTTTGTGAATAAAGAGCAGCATATTTACCGGCTTTTTCCCCTTCTCTTGAAACATAATCCACTAAGTCAAATACAACTGTACAGTTCCCAGCTGCAAAGATCCAATCTTCAGAAGTTTGATTAGTATTAGATGTGATAAATCCAGGACCAGTTTCAACAAATTTTACAGGGTCTGTTAAAGGTATAAGGCCAACGGATGTTATGAGGGCATCCACGTTAAATACCTTTTCCGTGTTTGGAATAACTTGCCTATTTTCATCAACTTGAGATACGTAAACTTTACTCAATCTCTTATTTCCCTCTACCCTTGTGACGGTATGAGAAAGATACAATGGAATATTATAATCTCTGAGACATTGTTGAACGTTCCTTTCCAACCCACCTGGGTATGGCAAAATTTCTACAACACCTTTAACTTCTATTCCCTCTAAATGAAGCCTGCGAGCCATTATCAATCCAATATCTCCAGAACCAACTATCAAGGCGCTATTAGCTGGCTTAAGATTTTGAAGGTTGATGTATTTTTGAGCTACTCCTGCAGTAAAAATACCAGCAACCCTGTCTCCAGGAACCGCAAGTGAATTAAAATGTCTTTCTCTTGCCCCTGTTGCCATAACTAAAGCCTTTGTTTTTATCTCGTGTATCCCTTTATGATTAACAAAAGTCAATTGTTTATCTTTATTCACATCCAACACAAAAGCGCTGTTTAATACTTTTACATTCGTATTCTCTAATTCTTCTTGAAGAGTTTCTTTGAATTCTGGACCGGTTAAATCCTTTCTATAGTAATGTATCCCAAAACCATTGTGAATACATTGATTCAAAACTCCACCGTTTTCTTCTTCCCTCTCAATAAGAATCACGTTTGCACCATTTTTATCTGCAGCCTTAGCAGCGGCCATACCTCCTCCGCCACCACCTAATACAACAACATCCGCTTCGTATTTCATATTATCCTCACCTCTGAATTTATTATCCAAGAACCTTTTTCATTTTGGAGTACTTCTTCTGGTTTTAGCCCTGCCTCTTCGGAGATTATTTTTAATATCTTTGGTGTGCAAAAACTTCCTTGACATTCTCCAAAAGAAGCTCTTGTGGCAAATTTAACATCATCTAAAGTTCTTGCCCCATTTCTTACAGCCTCTTTAACCTCTTTTTTTGTTACTTTGTTACAATAACAGATCATTTCTCCTGCATCGGGATCTTCTTGAATTACTTTTTCCCAATAACTGTAATCTTCTTCAACCAAATGTGGAACTTTTTCAATGTGAGAGAAGTAATTTTCCCTTTTTTGTAAATTTATATGCAACTTTTCTTGAATAAGATATTCAACAACGTACTTTGCAATAGCAGGTGCAGCGGTTAATCCGGGGGATCTTATACCAGAAACATGTATAACATTCCCTCCACCTACATCGATATGAAAATCTTTTTCCTTTGTTTCAGGTCTTAGACCGGCAAATGTTTTCACCACATTCCTTGAAAAATCTAAAGTTGGGACCAATCTCAAAGTTTTCTCTTTAACTTCTAAAAGTCCTTCTTGAGTCGTGGAAAGTTCTTGTTTCGATTTCACACCATGAGCAGTAGGCCCAGCTAAATAACCCCCATCCACAGTCGGAACCACCAAACAACCTTTCGTCAACTTAGAGGGAGTTGGAAAAATGACAGCATTTGCATACTTTATGTCCTTTCCTAAAAGATAATACTCACCTTTTACAGGGAAAATATAAGGTACCTCATCTCCAAAAAGTTTTGCTACTTCATCTGCATATAATCCTGCAACATTAATAACTAAATCTGCTATATAACTGCTCCCATCTTCAAAGAACAATTCAAACTTGTTATCTTTCTTTTTTACTTCAACAAGTTTCTTATTTTTTAAAACTTTTCCTCCATTGATCTCTACCGATTTTGTAGCTTGCATAGCTACTTCCCATGGCTCAGTCACACCTGCTATAGGGCAATAAAAGGATTTTAAAGCACTCTTATTTAAATTTGGCTCCATTTCTAATAGTTCTACCTTATCTAAAATCTCATATTCTTTGACCCCGTTTTGAATTGCTCTTTCTTCCAACTCATCGATCGCTTTTAACTCATCTTCGTTCAATGCAACAACATGTGATCCAACTCTTTTCACTTCTACAGAAAGTTCCTGGGATATCTCATCGTACAATTTATTACCCTTATAACACAGTTCTGACCTTAAACTTCCAGGAGTATCGTCATACCCCCCGTGAATTATTCCAGAATTTCCTTTTGTGACACCTGTTCCTATTCCGTTTCTTGCCTCAAATATGAAGACATCTTCTATATATTTGTTAATTTCTCTTGCGATTAAACTTCCTACTATTCCAGAACCTATAACCGCTATCAACTTTTACCAACCTCCTGATATTATAAAAAAAACCATACCCTTTACGAAATAATTTCGCTTTAGGATATGGTTTTCTCTTATTCTCCACCATTTTATTATTAACTTTTATTTCACCACACATTCTAACATACTTAAATTAAGTGAAAGTTAACAGACTTACAATTATTTGATTATTTTTCTTCAATCCAATTTTTTGCCCTTTCAACGGCTCTTTTCCAACCAGCGTACAATCTTTCCCTTTCATCCTCATCCATTTGAGGAGTAAAAAGGGCATCCCGTTTCCATTTTCTTAATAATTCCTCCTGACCATTCCAATATCCTACTGCCAAACCCGCCAAATATGCTGCACCTAACGCTGTCGTCTCATTAACTACGGGCC
Source organism: Petrotoga sp. 8T1HF07.NaAc.6.1 (assembly GCF_016772115.1). Taxonomy (NCBI): domain Bacteria; kingdom Thermotogati; phylum Thermotogota; class Thermotogae; order Petrotogales; family Petrotogaceae; genus Petrotoga; species Petrotoga sp. 8T1HF07.NaAc.6.1. The sequence continues at coordinate 26,074 of NZ_AUPG01000003.1, read as the reverse complement.
TTTCAACCTCTACACCAAGAATATCAGATTGAAATTGCAAAAGGAAATTATTTAATGCAGCACCACCATCTACTCGGAGAGTTTTAAGTTTTATACCCGAATCGGCCTCCATAGCTTCAAGAACATCTCTTGTTTGATATGCTATAGATTCCAAAGTAGCTCTAATAATGTGTGCTTTTGAAGATCCTCTTGTTAAGCCAACGATTGTACCCCTTGCATACATATCCCAATAAGGCGCTCCAAGCCCTGCAAATGCCGGCACAAAATAAACACCACCATTATCTTTGACTTTAGTTGCATAATATTCAGTATCTGCAGCACTATCAACTATCTTTAACTCATCTCTAAGCCATTGAACAGCAGCACCTGTAACGAAAATAGATCCTTCCAAGGCATAGTTAACCTTCCCATCAATTCCGTAAGCTATTGTAGTTAATAAACCATGTTTAGATTCAATAGGATCTTCCCCAGTGTTCATTAACATGAAACAACCGGTGCCATATGTGTTTTTTACCATACCTTTTTCATAGCAAACCTGACCAAACGTAGCAGCTTGCTGATCTCCTGCTATTCCAGCAATGGGTACTTCTGCACCGAATACATCTACATCGGTATTACCATATATTTGACTCGAAGGTTTTACCTCTGGTAAAAGAGAAAAAGGTATATTTAACTCTTTAAGAAGATCTTCATCCCATTTAAGATCGAAAATATTGTATATCATTGTTCTGGATGCATTGGTATAATCAGTAACGTGAACTTTTCCATTAGTTAGCTTCCAGATTAACCACGTATCTATAGTTCCAAATCTAAGTTTTCCAGCTTCTGCTTTTTCTCTGGCTCCTTCAATATTATCCAAAATCCATTTAATTTTAGTTCCAGAAAAGTAAGCATCTACCATAAGACCTGTCTTATGCTTAATAGCTTCTTCTAAACCTTTTTCTTTCAAATTATCACAAATTTTTGAAGTCCTTCTATCTTGCCAAACGATTGCATTGTGAACAGGTTTCCCCGTTTCTGCATCCCAAATAACGGTTGTCTCCCTTTGATTAGTTATACCAATCGCACTGATCTGACTACGTTTAATATTCCCTCGAGCCATAGCATCTGCTATAACTCCCATTGTAGTTGCCCAAATTTCATTGGGATCATGCTCTACCCATCCGGGTTTAGGATAATACTGCATAAATTCTTGCTGTGCTAAACTAACAACATTCCCATCGTGATCAAAAATTATAGCCCGAGAACTTGTAGTCCCTTGATCGATTGATAAAATATACTTTTCCATTACAGTCCTCCTAAAAACTTTTTTATACTCATTTTAGAAATTCTAAAACACGCATTTTAACTAACTTTTAAAATTTTCAATTTTTGTACATTTACTTCCTCACAGTATAATTTATTCGATATCACATCATTATTGTCTCATAAGAGGTCATACAATTGTCGTTATTCAGAAACTCTTTTCAGCTGTAATTCTTTCATGCGTTTTTTTCCAATAATAGTCTAACCACAGAAAGGCGTACTAAAGAAGTTTATCAAACCAACAGGCATATATATAATACATGCCTGTTGGTTTGGTATATACTCCATAATATTAAAGACTCAATTCCCTCAATATTCAAATTAAACCACTATATAAGGTAGTGTTGGCAACCGTAATCATTGTAACTAGGAATGTATTTAAAAATACTCCCGTATATATATTACCAGTTCTTTTAAAAAGAACTTTAGAATAAATAGTGGCAACAAGCAGAGTTGGAATAAGGGCAAACAGTAAGATGCTGCTGAGTGACTGGGAAGGGAAGAGTGCTGTTCCAGTAATAAAAAGTTTCCCGTACTGTAATATCAGATACAGAACCAGACCTCCAACATTCAATACAGAGGCAGCCACGTAACCCTTCCATCCCTTCATATGTCCAGTATTAGCATTAACCGTAATCCCGGTCACATAAAAATACAGGAAAAAGAAAGGAGCATATTTCAAAGCAGCAACCAAATGACTGCTTCCAAAAGTCTTTACAGCCCATGTCCAGATTCTAAAGTCAACTTTGAATACTGTATCAATGATAAACAGAATTAGATATGCAATTAGCACCGCAACCAGGGCTGCTACTAAACTAGCTAAAATAGATTTCCAGTTAACAACAAAACCATACTGCTTGAGAGAAATACTCTGTGAATTTTTATTTAAATAATGGGTGAACAGGCCAATTATTGCTACTACAGATGTTACTACCATGGCCCAATAGAGAATTTGATTTGTAGTTGGTTCATTAAAATAACTGTTCAATTTAAGGACATTTGAAGAATTAATCAAAATCAATAATAAAATAATAGATACGGCAGATAACAGTGCTGGTCCTGTGATGATTGCCTTAAACCCTTCTTTATCTTTCTTTACAAACCCCATAATTACCTTAACTACAGAAAGGGCAATTACAAGCACTGAGAACACCTTAAGAACTGTCATACCCGTTCCGGCTTTATCCATCAGAGTGGGAAAGAATAATGCCGGGAATAAAGCGGAGATACTAAATATAATCCAATAGATGATCTTATCCTTTTTGGTCCCAGGACCTTTAATTTCTGGATTTATCTCTGTTTTTAATTTTGAGAAGAAAGGTAGATCTGATATAAGTAAGACTAACGGGACAAGAAGCAGGAAGAATCCAATCATGGCCACAAATGAAAATAGTTCTTTTAAAAACCATATTTGATTACCAGATGGCAGATTTGCTGAATTCTGATTAGTTGATGTATACTCCTCAAAAGCAACATTATAAAAATCTATCGCATGACCGGTTGTGGTAATTGAAAAATGATTTCTAGGATGAATCTCGCGAGGTGTATAGATAATTCTTTTTCCCCCATTTTCCAGATTATACCAGGTTTCACTCTGTGGCTCAGCAGGATTTCCTAAGAATTTTCGCCCTTCTTCAGTATTAGTATAATCTTTATAGACTACCGACTCTCCTGATGCAAAAGCTTCCTGATCAAAGAAGAATTCATCATAATGAGCTGCAACTTTACCAACTATTCTGGGACCATAAGCCTGGAAAGCTACATCACCAGTTACACCTAAATAACTCGACCAACTATAATCCGAACCCATGGTTAAACCAGCATGTATTTTTCTTATCCCAGTAGTTGCATAATCCTGTTCATCCTGCACCATAGCCATTGTGGATGAAAATCCACCCATAGAATGACCACCAACAGCAATAATCCCATTCCCTGCCTCATCTTTTAATACATAATCTTGTTCATACATATACTGTACTGCATCATAGATACTAGTGGGCCAAAAAGAGAAGAAGGCGCTAGAGCTAGAAAATTCTGTATTGTTTATTGAATGACCGTGGTCATACATATCCAGAGCCAGGACAACATATCCCCTTCTGGAAAGCTCTATTGCCACTGCATCCTGCATTTCACTAGAATTTAAATACCCATGTGTAGTAATAATTGTCGGTCTTGGATCCTGACTATTAGCACCATTTGGAATATAAAGCAGACCAGATAATTCACCCTTCTCAGTATCAAAACTTATTCTGCTTAACTTAGTAGAATAAAATGAAGTATTAAATAAATGGGCAAGAACACTTCCAAGCAAAATTAAAATTATGGACAGCATAATTAATTTTTGATACTTCTTTTTCTTAACAGAAACATCTTTCATCTTGTTATCCTCCTTATGAGAAATCTTTTTTAAATTTTCCTATCTTCACCGTTGTTTCTTCTGTTTCTGCCCATGCCAAGAACTATGCTTTGAACCTTTTAGAAAAGGTTGTTAAGTATTTGGAGACTTGTTCAGTATTTTGACTCTTTTTCTTCTTGCTTTAACTTACTCTACCTTTCGTTAATTATTGCTTTTACCTATTTCTGAAGTTGGTATTAGAATTTACCTAGCTACGTTTTTCTGGCGCCAGAGGATACAAATGCTAGGCTTTCAGCTGCTAACTTTGTTAAAACATGATACTTTCTACTTCTATGAAACTTTTCTTTACGCGCAAAGAAAATAATTTCATTATTCCTTATTTTAATTCTACTCTTACCTTACTACAAAACAAAAAACCTCAATAAATACTGTTTTCTATCCTCGAGTGGTTCCCCACTTTTAGATATACTAATATTTACTAAGGTTTTCTCTTCTTCTCCACCCTATTGCTTTTATTAACTTTGAGTCTTAAGCCTAGTTCACTCTTCCACTATTTTAAAAAACTTTACAAATTACGTAATTTAGAAACTTTAAAACTAATTGTATATTAAAGTTTTTATATTGTCAAGGTCAATTATAACCATTTACAACCAATCACAGTTATTTATCATCGATTAGAGGCTTTTATTTAGTAAATACTTAGTTTTCCTTATTTTATAAAAAATGGCCACAGCCATTTGCATTAAATCAATTCTTTTTTCAATTCAGTTATTTCTTTTTCTAACTCCTCTTTTATTGTTTTATTCGCCCTTTTTGCCTCTAGATATTCTCTTAATTTTTCATGTCTTTTAGGATTTATGGGATAGAATCAGTTTATACAGTGACCAGCTGTTTACTTATCTGCCGTAAGACTGTGTTGCGAATGCCTGTTTTAATCCAAACTGCCTAATGCTAACACCAGCATTTATATCTCTATCATGTTTAGTCCCATCTTCCTTATCTGACGGAAGTCCGTATTTCGGAAATACCCATCAAGCGTTAAAGAGTCAAGCCCCTTAAGATCCCGAAGTTCAAAATCAAAATTATTTAAAAACATTATTTGCACAATAACGCAAATTCAGAGAGTTTTAAACCTTTTAAAGGTGATAGAGAGCCATGCTACAAAAAATTATTTCAATGATTCCTTCAGCTCTTTTGCAAGATTCTTAGCCACCATTTTTGATATGTGATAAATTTCTATTCCAATAATTTGGTTGTGTGCGTCATATTCTACTCTTACATTATCTGATACTTCTTCGGAATCTATTGCAGCCCCTTTTTTAAGCGATATATAAAGTATATCAGCATCTTCATCAAACCAAACTTTTATATTCTCACCCATCTAATATTCTCCTTTTTGCTTATTTCTTTCTCGATGTTTCTACATGGATAGGTAGTTACTATTTTTATTCCTTCTTTTTCTTCAGTGAACACTACAATCAGATTAGTTTGGATATCTTTAATTTTTACCTTAGATATTGCGATTAAAGTCTTTTCTTTTATGTGTTTTCTCCACGAGAGTATTTTCTACTTCAATAATTCTTTTAATTCTACTAAATGATACCATATTATTTAATCCTTTGTTCATATTTCATTTTTTCTACCTACTCTTTGGAAGAGAATCTTATTTTTGTATTTTCTATCTGGTTAAGTATATCTTCTATAATTTCCTTACTTTTTCCATCTTTTTTAATGTCATTGCTCATGTAGAGTTATCTCCCTCTCTTACTTTAAATCAATTCTTTTTTCAATTCAGTTATTTCTTTTTCTAATTCCTCTTTTATTGTTTTATTTGCTCTTTTCGCCTCTAGATATTCTCTTAATTTTTCATGTCTTTTTGGATTTAAAGGATATCTAACTGCTGCAATTATTCCTAAAATCAATAAGATTATTGGGACGAAAGAAATTATAAATCTCAATGCAAACAAAAAACTCTCAGGCTGAGGCTGCTCTACACCGTCTATTGGGTTAATAAATCCTGCTAATCCTAATGAAAAGGTAACTCCTGCAACAGCCAAGCCAGATGCCACTTTCCTAACAAACGTCATCAGGCCACTCAAAGTACCCTCTTCTCTTTTACCAAATTTTAACTCAGCAACATCGGTTACATCACCAAATATAGTATAAGGCATAACTGCGACTGCCGAAACCCCTGCACCTATTATTGCAGCCATTAAAATTACCTGGAACATCGTTACATCAGGGGAAAATGTAAAAAGAATGAATCCAGCAACACACCAAACTAAAGCACCTAAAATATATGAGATATTTTTGGATGTCTTTTTAGCAATAAAGGCATAAAATGGGATAAAAATAATTTCAGTTATGAAAAGAGCACCTAAAGCTATGGGAAGTAAACCTTCATTTCCAATATAATATTTAGTATAATACGCAAAAATGGTTGAAACTACATCTATCGATAAGTAAGCTAGAAGATACATAGCAATAAGGAGTCGAAAGCTCTTGATTTTAAAAGGTTCAAAAAACATATTGAAAAAGTTGAAGGTACTTTTCTCTTTTGAGAACTCTTTTCTTTCCTTGGTGAACATAAAAACACCTATCCATGGAGTTGAAAAGATTAAACCAAACGTTATTGCCATAACTATATAACCTATCCTAATATCAGAAAAAGCATTCACAATTAACATTGGAAGCACTGCGCAAACCAAACCCGCACCTATCGAAAAGGCAAGTCTATATGAATTTAAAGATGTCCTTTCATTGTAATCTAACGTTAATTCGGCTCCTAAAGCAGTATAAGGAGTCATAACCATTGTAAATACGGTTGTAAAAGCTATATATGCCGTTAGTGCGTAAATGAATTTACCCAATTGATTAGGAAAACTTGCCGGATACCAAAGAATGAAAAAAGATATAAAGATCAAAAAGGTTCCTGCCAACAAGTAAGGCCTTCTTCTGCCAAACTTTGTTCTTGTATTATCGCTTATGAATCCCATTAAAGGATCTGTAACCGCATCCCAGATCTTACCAATTAAAAGAATGGGAGCAATATACTGCATCCTTAGACCAATGACATCGGTAAGGAAGATAGCGTAGAAAAAATTTATTATATTGAAAGCACCGCCACCAAAAATATCCCCCGACGCATAGAACAACTTAGTTTTCAACGGTAGTTTTTCACTTTTCACTTTTTCCATCTCCTTTATGGAATTAATAAGAAAATAGTTTTAAACCTTAATTACCCAGTTTAAATAAGTTCTTTATCTCCTGGTTAGACAACTCAGTTATCCAGCTTTCTCCTGTTTTTATAATATTTTCAGATAATTCTTTCTTTTTTTCTAGCATCTCATTTATTTTCTCTTCAAAGGTTTCTAAGGTGATGAATCTATGAACTATCACGTCCTTGGTTTGACCGATCCTGAAAGTTCTATCTGTTGCCTGACTTTCCACTGCAGGATTCCACCAAAGGTCATAATGTATAACGTGGTTTGCCGCCGTTAAATTTAATCCAGTACCCCCAGCTTTTAAAGACAGGATCATAATTGGGTATCTATGCTTTGTTTGAAAGTCGTTTATCATTTCATCTCTCTTTTTCCTGTTGAGCCCTCCATGGAAAAATAGAGGTTCTATCTTAATATTGTCTGTCAGTATCTTCGTTAATATATCTCCCATCTCTTTGTATTGAGTGAAAAGTACCACTTTTTCGTTGTTGTCTAAAATATTTTGAAGTAGGTCCAATAATTTCTCAGTTTTACCAGAATCATCTGGTAAAGGAATTCCTTTTTTAGTGTAGTTAACAGGATGATTGCAGATCTGTTTGAGTGATGTCAACATTTTAAGTATTAATCCTTTTCTTTGGATGCCATCAGCTTCCATCTTTTCCAACTCTTCCTCTACGTGTTCAACAACCTCTTTATAAAGTGCAATTTGTGAAGGTTTTAAGTATACATATTCATCGTATGTGAACTTTTCCGGAAGGTCTTTTATGATATTTTTATCAGTTTTAATTCTTCTTATCAAAAATGGATTTATCAAACTTTGTAACCTTTTGGTTGCGGTTGTATCCCCGTATTTTTCAATAGGTTTTGCGAAGGTTTCTACAAAACGATTCTTACCACCCAAATATCCAGACATAAGGAAATCGTATAAACTCCATAATTCGGTTAATCTGTTTTCTATGGGAGTTCCTGTCATTGCGATCCTCTTTGGAGCTCGGAGGGCTTTTACCGCTTTGGTTTGTTGCGTATCTGAATTTTTTACGTTTTGCGCTTCGTCTATAACAACCATTGAAAATTCTTTTTTCGTTAGAAATTCAACATCGTTTCTCACTACACTGTAAGTCGTTATAATTACATCTGAATTATCCTCAAACTTTCTATCGCTTCCATGGTAAATACTTACATTCAAAGTAGGTGCAAATTTTTTACATTCTTTATACCAATTCCCAACAAGTGTCGTTGGGCATACCACTAAAACCGGATTTTCTAAGGCTTTTTCTTCCTTCATTTTGAGAATTACAGAAATAACTTGGACCGTCTTACCCAACCCCATATCATCGGCTATACAGACGTTGAAACCTTTTTCTAAGTTCGTGTACAACCATCTGAATCCAGTTTTCTGATAATTCCTCAACTCCGCATTAAGATTTTTTGGCAACCTTACTGGAGAAACTCTTCTCAACTCTTCTAAAAACTTTTGAAGGTTGTTATCCAATATCACAGGGAGACCGTTCATCTCTTGCGAAAGTATAACTTTCAACGTTTCAAAGTCTGAGGTTAAGTTTATATTCTTGACCTTTTCCATAATAGACTCAAACTCGTTGGCACCTAAAAACACGTAATTTTCTTTTATCTTAACTATACCTTTTGATTTTTTTGCCAACTTTTCGAACTCTTCGAGTGAAATTTCTGAATCTCCTATCAGTACAGTGTAATTGAACCGTATGAGCTTGGACAGAGATAAAAAAGATACGTGGCTGTCTGTAGAATTTGCTTTTAGGACTAGTTTTGGCCTGGAAACCTTTTGGAGTCCTTTTGGAGCTAGTATTTCAACGTTCAGAAGTTTTAATATGGGCATGGCATTTATCATTATTTCAGATAATTGCTCCGTATTGACCATTATTTTAGAACTTTTTTTCTTTAAAAACTCTCCAAAGAATTCCGCGTATTTTGCAATGGTTACTATCTCTTTCAAGACCTCTGACTTTCCATCTTCTTGGCTTTCAAAGAAACTTTTTATATCTTGGTAAGTATCAAAAGGCTCATCTTTTCGGTAGATATCGAGTGATAGGTTGAAAAACAACTCTCCCATATCCTCTATACTAATAACCAATTGATACTTGCTTTGCCTCAAAAGTAAAGGTTCAAGATAGTTCTTTATACTTTCGTAGGTTCTTTTTTCTTCAAACTTTTGGGCGGTGTACACTTTGGATTCAAAGAACACATCAGTTATTTTATTCTTCACTTCTGATTTGTAATACTTTTTTATAAGATATTTGAGGTACTGGGATACAAGGTATTCAACGATTTTATCCCTTTTCATGTATTGACCTTTTTCGTTGATTACTAGGTCCACGGGGACGATAGAACTCAAATAATTAACGTAGTCCTTTACATAATCGTTAAAGTAAACAGGTGAGTAATCGATAACAAAATCTTCTTCATTTATTTTTTGTGGAGTGGGGATGAATGCCTTCATATCGATAAGCTTGTATACGAAAGAAACCAATCTTTTTAAAAATAGCGATGCTTCACTGTCCTCATCGGTTTCCACAAGAGGTATCGATCCAAATAAATCGAATAAATCTTCGTAATGCACCGTAAAATAGTTCTTTTCTTTTTTACATTCTAATTTTTCTAACGGTTCACCTTCTAAAATTATATATGGAGTAATGGGAGAATAAATAAATTTTATCTCTGTCTCCTTGAAATATGGGTTAAACTCTTCATCTACCCTTCCATCTTCTTCGTTTATTGCTTTCGATAACTGATTGTACATCCTCAACAGAAGGTTTTTAAAGTTTTTCCCATCGTAAAAATAAGCCTCATCAGGTAGTAGGTTTATAACCTTTTCTATCTCATACTTTTCATACGAGGGATCTGGTTGTTCCATCGGTTTGGAAGGTTCTTCCTTTTTATCTGTAAAGATAGAATCAGAAGTTTTTTCTGTCTCTTTAGCGATTTCTATCAAATCTTTCTTTTTCATGCCGTGCATTTCGAAGATCAAAAAAGGGTCCTTGTCTATCTCATCGGCTATAATATAGTAAACGGCTGCCAAATGTTTACAAGGATTTGCCCAATCAGGACATGAACAATGTGCATCTATCTCATTCCAACTTTGTGGGAACAACTTTATTCCCATATTTTTGGTAATATCTAAAAGTTCTTCGGGAAGGTTCCCACCAATTAACATAGCAGAAAGGTCTAATCTTTCGCTTAGAATTTTTTTAATTTTTTCTTTCTCTTCTTCCGTAAAAACAGGTAAAGCTATCTTTTCCCTGTACGGATTTGGCCTAGTACCTTGAACCCTTGCCGATATTACAGAGTTTTTTTGAATTTTAATCTCCAAAACCGCTCCTTTTTTTGCGTAACTTCTACCGCGTGGCAACCTGTTAGTATCACTATCGATATTTTTCAAGGCCTCTACCCATTTTTTACCCCACCAACTCTTTCCAAAAACGTATTTTCCTCCCATTTTTGCTTTTTCTACCTTCCTTCGTAATTACTTTTTAAGAAGGGATTTTGGAGGTCACTCTCCAAAATCCCTTAGTATAAATTATAAAAAATATTTAGGATTAGTTGGAATAAAATTAAATTTCTCAGGTGCATTTTTATGTACCAAGAGTCTGATCGGTTTTCCATGGAAATCGCATTCTACCAAATTATGAGAAGAATCGTAGATATAACTTTCTATCGTCTGAACTTCGAATCCTTCGCCTTTAATGACTATTTCTTCAGGTCTAAAGCATAACTTGTAATTACCATCCTCTTTATTCACTTTTAATTTATTTAATGCGTTGCCATCTTTGATTTCAACGTCTATTGTGTTCAATCCTAATCTGGAAGTAAGTTCCATAACTTTTAAGTTTGATGGGTTCTGGTAAACATCGAAGGTTTCTCCAAATTGCAGAAGTTCTCCATCATCCAGTATAGCAAGATAATCACTTACCGACAAAGCATCTTCAGGATCACTGAAAACCGCAATCGTTGTTTTACCTAACTCTTTTATAAATCTTTTGAGCAAAGCTCTCATTTCTACGTGAAGCTTTCTATCCAACTGACTTAGCGGTTCATCAAGGAGCAACAACCTACAATCGTGTAATTTCTCTCTCCCAAAGGCGATCAACTGCTTCATGCCTTCGGGCAATTCATCAGGCTTTAACTCTAAATAATTTGGTAAACCGTCTAACTCTTCTGCCGCCTTTATTGCTATCTCATAAACTTCTTTTTTCTTTTTCCCACCAATGTACAAAGGGAAACCTAAATTCAATTTCGTATCTAAATGAGGAAAAATTGCATAGTTTTGAAAGACAAACCCGACTTTCCTGTCTCTTGGGGAATACTTCTCTATCCTTTCGTCTCCAAAGACAATTGCTCCAGACTCAGTTTTATTCAAACCCGCAAGTTCTTAATAGCACCGTCTTACCCGAACCCGAAGGTCCTAAAATAGCCAAAACTTCTCCAACAGGTAATTCAAAAGAGATATTTTTTAGCCTGAATCCACCAACTTGGGAATTTAGATTTTCTACCTTTAAAGAAACATCATTAGTTACTTCGACCATTTTTTCACCTCCTTTGCCAGATAATAGAGCAAAGATTGAGGTTACTTTTTCGCTGAAATTATAACATATTTAATTTAGTTTTAATTATAATATAATACATATTATTTTAGAAATTTTGATTTTACAAGGGTAACAGTGTTAATCCATCTTTTCCGCTCTGGAAGCGAATTGCAATATAACTCAGTTTGAAAAATTGCCTTTTATAACTTGACTTTTGTTTAATACTAAACTAGAATATAAATAATAAGTGTGATTTTTCAAATATAGTTTTTTGGAGGAAAACATGGAAAACGACAGTTTTAAAAGTGGCTTTGTTGCCTTGGCAGGAAAACCTAACGTTGGAAAATCAACATTGATAAACGCTTTGTTGGGTCAAAAAGTGGTTATCGTTTCTGACAAGCCACAAACCACAAGAAATAGAGTAAACTGTATATTAACGGAAGATCATTATCAAATAGTCTTTGTCGACACCCCAGGTATTCACAAACCTATAAGAAAAATTGGGGAATACATGGTCAATATTGCAATAAATGCATTGAAAGGCGTTGACCTGATACTTTTTATGATTGATGCAAAGGATGGCTTAAGAAATTCAGATTTAAGAGTTGCCGAAATAGTCGATAAATCAAGAATTCCTACCATTCTTCTTGTGAACAAAGTCGACCTGGTAAAAGACAAAGAGAAAATTAACCTGATGACAGAAAAAATACAAAGCTTGTGTTCAAATATAGTTACAACCATCGAAATTTCGGCATTAACGGGTAAAAATCTTTTTGAATTAAAACAAAGTATTATAGATTTATTACCCGAAGGTCCCCAATACTACCCAGAAGATATGATCACCGATAAACCGTCAAGGTTCATCATTTCTGAGTTAATTCGGGAAAAAATCTTTCATTTAACAAAGGAAGAGATCCCTCATTCAAGCGGGGTAGTTGTAGAAGAATTGAAAGAAAGAGAGAACGGCGTTTTGTACGTAAGAGCAGAAATTTATGTTGAAAAGAAAAGTCAAAAACCTATTATAATAGGTAAAAACGGAAGTATGATTAAAAAGATCGGTCAATTGGCAAGGCAAGACATTGAAGAACTTTTTGAAAGAAAAGTCTACCTCGATCTTTACGTAAAAGTCCGTGACAAATGGAGAGACGACAAAAATATTTTAAATAACATTATGGAATACAAAATAGAAGAAATAAAAGATTGAAAATAGACTGCTGTGTGCAACTTAATCAATTCTAAAAGCCTTGTCAGCTTCTATAATCTCCTGCGCTACATCAACTAACTTTTTGTTGGAATTTCTACTCTTTTTTTGCAAAAATTTCATAGATTCTTCTTCGTTCAATCGTAATCTTTCCATTACGATACCTTTGGCTTTTTCTATTAATTTTCTTGATTCCAAGGTTTCTTTGGTTACTTCTAATTCATTTTTTAAATTCTTAATATCCTCAAATCTAGAAAGAGCGATTTCAATTTCAGCCTTCAAATCTGATTCGTCTATGGGCTTTATTAAGTACCCCAAGACTCCTAGATTTTTTGCTTTATCGATCAATTCTTCATCATCGTAGCCGCTTACAATCAATGTGGGAATAAAAACCTTCTCGCTTATCCTTCTTAATGCCTCCAAACCATCCATAACAGGTAGATTGATATCGGCTATAATCATATCTGGCTTTTTTTCTAAAGCTAATTTGATCAACTCTTCACCGTTTGTAGCTTCTCCAACTACTTTATATCCTAAATTTTCTAAGTTACTTTTTAACCCCATTAAAATTAAATATTCATCCTCGGCGACCAATACTTTCAAATCCTTCATAGTTTAACCCCCAACATCTTCAAATTTTCTCCATTTCTTCAACAGAACTGTTCTTACTAATCTGTTTTATCGGGATTTCAATTCGTACTTTGGCACCGTTCGAACTTTCCATCTCTATTTCCCCATTTAGTTGTTTAGTAATTATAGAATATACGATCGATAAACCAAGCCCCTGGGTTTTTTGAATATCGAAATTTTGTGGAAATCCTACTCCATTATCTGAAATCACTAGTTTTATTGATTCATTCTCAAATCTTGAAATAATAGTAATCTCACAATTATCCTTACCAACAAAAGCATACTTTAGACTGTTAGTAACTAACTCGTTCACCACCAAAGCTATAGCAGAGGCCTTGCTATATGAAACAAAAATATCGTCCAATTCAAAGTTAAATTTTATCTCTTTTCTTGTACTGTTCATGAATTTGACTATCTTTATTATCATATCTTTGAGATTGATAATACTTCTACCCAATTTATCTTTCGACAACAATTCATGCACAGCAGCGATGCTTTTTATCTTAGACATTAAATCATCGAGCATCTCTACTATATCTTTCCTGGAATCTTTTTTGATCGACATTTTATACAAAGACATCAAACTAATTATGGACTGTAGATTATTCTTGATTCGATGATGACTCTCTTGCAACAATACAGAACTTCCAACCAACCTTGTGTCATGAATTGCTAAAGCAGCTTGATGAGCAATAGTTTCTAAATATTTTATCTCTTCTTCAGAATAGATATATACTTCTTTGTAATAAATATGGATTATACCACTCAACCTTGATCTTATGTACAAAGGGACACATATAAAACTACCGATATCTTTGTTGATTTTAAAGAATTTTTCGAAGCCTCTATCTCTTTTTGAAAAATAATAAACTTTCTCATCCCCAATTAAATTTAAGATTTCTGATTCATTCGGTTCAACTTCCACGTTTTTATTTCGTTTGTAAAAAGCTTTGTCTATTATTGTGTTTGTGTCCTCATCCATCAGAGATATCCCACAAGCGTCTGCCTTCATAGCCTTTGCAGCGTTTTTTGCAAGTAGATTCATAAGATCATCTAGCTCATATTCTGATGTTAAATATTCTGCAGCTTCGAAGACCGATTCAATTAGTTGACTTTCTTCAGGATTTACATTATTGTCATCAGAGTTAATTCCCATAATCTTATTTATCAATTTTTTAGGATTATTTTTTACCTCTTGGGAGTCCAGAATTTCGGTAACCTCACCTTCATTCAATATTGCGATCTTATCAGCGATTCTCAAGGCATCTTCCCATTGTTTGGTTATGTAGATTACACTTTTACCTTCTTTTTTGTGTGTTCTTATCATATTGTGAAGATTCATCAAAGAACTTAAAGAAATATTCTCTGCTGGTTCGTAGAAAATCACAACATCTGGATTAACAGAAAAAGCTCTCACAAATGCCAAATTTTTCTTTTCTTCTAGTGTAAGATCCCCTACTTTCATCTCTGGTGATAAGTTCAAATTATACTTTTTTAAAATTTCCTCTACTATTCTCTGTGTTTTTCTTTTAAAATAAAAAATGAATGATTTTTTCTTAAAAGAAGCATCTAAAAACAAATTCTCTGAAACAGATAGGTTCTCTGATAATTTAAGACTTTGATTAATAATTTCAATCTTATTTTTTTTAGATCATATAGACTGAAAGGGATAAGTTGCCCCATATGAAACAATTTCCCTTCTGCAGGTAACTTACCAATCAATCCATTGATAATGGCATTTTTACCTGAGCCTTCTTGACCAACAATGGTTATAACTTCTCCCTTTTGTATTTCTAAGGAGAATTTTTTTAAAAGTTCTACGCCTTGATCTTTTACACTAAAATTCTGAATTTTAAAAATCTTTACTGGCATTTATTTTCACCACATTATTAAATAATTTCATTTTTTATTATATCAAATTTTATATTTATTAGAAAAACTAAGGATTTTCTTATTATTTGGCTTTATTTCCTTTTAATCGACTGTAATCTTTTGTAATCGCTTGTAGTCAGATTTGACATAAAAATGAAAATATGATTAAATGTTTTTAGAAAGTTATCCTCAAGGATGGGATGATAATATTCAATAAAAAATTTAATAATATGAGGTCATGAATGCCTTAGTATATTGAAATATATGCTAAGGCATTTTTTGTTTGATAAATATCTTTGGTCACTTTGTAATGACAAAAATTAAAAACTTTATAAAGAGAAAAATTTTTAAAATGGGAGGTGGTTTTTATGAGGGTTAGAGAATACAATAAAATGTTTCGATTTTCAGAGAACTAATAAAAAAGTTTCAAATACTGAATAAAAGTGCATAAGGAGAAAGGAGGTACTTTGAAAAAATAGTTTTTTAAATCCATGATGTAATGAGCACTTTGAGGTTTCTAAAGATAGTATATAAACATATTATAAAGGAGGTAAGGATTATGAAAAGATTCAAGTTATTTTTAATTTTTGCATTAGTGTTCGGCCTGATAGGTGTAAATGGTATTGCCTTCGCAAAAGAATATAGATTTGTAATTGTTCCAAAAGTTGTTCATCCCTGGTTCGATTTGGTTGTTGAGGGAGCAAGAGCTCAGGCTAAGCTTCTTGAAGAACAGACTGGAGATACCATAATAATAGATTACAGAGCCCCTTCCAGGGGAGAAGTGGTGTTACAGAATAATATTCTCGAACAAGCTGCAGTTACTAGACCTGATGGTATTGCTGTTGACCTTCTTGATGAAGCTGGAAATAAAGTTGTATTGGAATCAATAGTTAATATGGGGATCCCTGTTGTTATTTTTGACTCAGAATCTCCAGAAGGCATGAATTTAACAAAAATTGGTAATGACTTTGCTGAACAAGCTCAAATTGCGTCAGAAAGATTGGTTGAATTGCTTGGAGGTAAAGGTAAAGTTGCTATTATGCAAGGTGTACCTACAGCTCCCAACCATCGAATTCGTTACGAGGCCCATAAAGCCGTTTTTGACAAATATCCTGGTATTGAACTTGTAGCTGAAGGTATTGACAATGATGATATCCAAACTGCTCAAGAACAAGCTGCCGCAATTATAGCTGCTCATCCAGATATTGATGGATTTGTAGCATGCGATGCAGCAGGACCTATTGGAATAGGACTTGCAGTTAAGGAAGCTGGAAGAGCTGGTGATATTCAAGTGGTTGGACTGGATAATCTCAACCAGTTGATCGAACTTATTAGAGAAGGTGTCGTCGATTCTTCCTCATCTACCAAACCACAAATGCAAGGAGCTTATTCTGTGCTGATGCTTTGGCAAAGAGCATTGGGGATGGATACGCCAAAAGAGATTGATACCGGTATAGAAATTATAACTAAAGAAAATCTCGAAGAATTAGGGTATTAAGGGGAAAATAGAATAGTTTACACATCCTCAATTTTTAAGGTTGCCATAGTTTAACAATGGCAACCTTTATTATAAAATTTAATTAAAAGGGAGTGTTTTTATGCCTATAGTAGAAGCTTATAATATCACTAAGGTATTCCCTGGCGTTAAAGCTCTGGACAATGTTGACATAAATATAGAAGAGGGAAAAGTCAACGGAATTATTGGAGAAAATGGAGCAGGGAAAAGCACATTAGTAAAAGTATTAACTGGAGTTTATAAGCCAGATAAAGGTATAATAAAGATTAAAGGTAAAAACGTCATTGATGATGAAACATTGTTCGAGAAAGTTTCTTATGTTCCTCAGGAACTAAATTTATTTAATCACATGTCAGTTGCAGAAAATTTATTCATGCCTTTTAATAAAACTGGCTTTAAAAGAATAGTTTTAAATCAAAAAATTTTTCATTCAAAAGCAGTTCCACTGTTAGAAAAATTTAAAATTAATGCTTCACCTGATGATTACGTAAAAAATATATCTGTGTCAAATAGACAATTACTCCAGGTGGCAAGAGCAGTAGCTAACAAGTTTTTTGAAATTCTTATTCTCGATGAACCTACGACTAGTTTGACTCAAAAAGATACTGATAACCTGTTTGAAGTGATTACTCAATTAAAATCAGAAAACAAATCTATAATTTTTATATCACATAAATTAGAAGAGATATTTGCTCTTTGCGATAACCTAACTGTTCTTCGTGACGGTCAAGTTGTAGGGAAGGCTCTTGTCAACGAAGTTGATAAAAAATGGGTTGTAAAAAAAATGTCCGGTCGAAATATTGACGAGAACTATACTTATCGTTCTAAAAAGGTTACTACAAATGTTGTTCTTTCTGTTAGAAATTTATCGGGAGTAGGATTTTCAAATATTAATTTTGAACTACACAAAGGTGAAATTCTAGGTTTTGCTGGTTTAATCGGATCAGGTAGGTCGGAAATTATGCAGACAATCTTTGGTATCCTTCCTGCTTTTTCAGGGGAAATCAAATTGGAAGATAAACCATGGAAATTTAGAGATCCTGTTTATTCAATTAAACATGGGCTGTTTTATCTTCCTGAAGAAAGAAAGGAGGCAGGTATTCTGCCTGAACTTAGCGTGAGAGAAAATATTAGCATTCAGATACTTAACCAGTTAAAAAATGGTATTGCTATATCTACAAATAAAGAAAAGAAAATAGTCAAAGAAGCAATAAATTCATTTAATATTAAAACTCCTTCTATGGAGCAAAAGATCAACTATTTAAGCGGAGGCAACCAACAAAAGGTAATAATTGCCCGTGTTATGTTTACTAACCCTAAAGTGGTGATTTTTGACGAGCCTACAAAAGGTATTGACGTAGCAACAAAAGAAGAAATTTATAAACTAATGCAAGAATTAGCCGAAAAAGGTATAAGTATTATTCTAGTATCTTCGGAACTCGACGAACTTCTCAAATGTACTAATCGTGTTATTACTATTTATAAAGGTAAAATAACGGGTGAATTTGAAACTGAACATACTGAAAAAACAACAATTATGCATTCAATTATAGGAAATCAAGGCATAGAGTATAGTTTGAATTAGGAGGGAGCTATGGATAATATAAAGGGAAATAATTTGATACAGAAGTTTAAACAATTTCGTATGAGTGGTATATTCATTGTTTTTATATTAATAATTGTTATTGCCTCAATTGCTTCACCATATTTTTTAACCGTGTATAATTTACAATCTGTAATCCGTTCATTAGCTTTTGTGAGCATTGTTGCCATCGGTCAGGCTTGTCTGTTGATACTAGGCGAAATAGACTTATCTGTGGGAGCTATCGCAGGTTTAAGTGGGGTTTTAGGCGGTATAATGATGGTCAACGCATCAATGAATCCTTATATTGCGTTTGTTTTGTCTTTATTATTAGGGGCTGGCTTTGGTTTCATTAATGGTTTTTTAGTGACCACTTTTAATTTGAATGCTTTAGTAGTAACAGTAGGTATGACAGGGGTATATCAAGGAATAAATTTAGTTATTTCTAAAGGAAAGGCTATAATCGGTATTCCAAAAGAGATATATTTTTTAGGACAGGGTACATTTTTTAATATACCTATGCCTTTTATAATTATGTTAATCACCCTTGTAATAATAGTATTTATTACCAAATTTACAATTTTTGGTCGTTATATGTACGCTATCGGTAATAGTAAAGAGGCGTCAGAAATATTAGGAATTAGAGTGAAACGAGTTAGAATAGCTACTTTTATGATTACTGGTTTGCTTGCAGCATTAGCTGGTATGCTTATGGTTGCTCGTCTTGGCTCTTCTCAACCCAGTATAGGTGAAAGCTGGGTGATGGATTCAATTGCTTCATCTGTTATCGGAGGAGTTGCTCTAACTGGAGGGGTGGGTAGTCCGGCTGGCGCACTACTGGGAGCAGCTATTATTGCTATTGTAAATAATATTATCGTACTCTTTGGAGTTTCCCCATACTGGCAAACAGCTGTAAGCGGTGCAATTGTTGTTGCAGCTGTCATTATTGATTCTATATCACGTATGGTCTCAAAAAGTGGAAATTAGAAGATTTAGAAATACCAAAAAACATTTAGTAGTGAAAAATTTTTTGAGAAAAACTTTTATCAATGAAGTAAAGTTGCGGAAATTATCCTTATGAATAGTTTCTGTATCTGTTAAAAGAAAAGAAAGTAGCTTCAGAAGGTAGATAGTTGATAATAGGATCGAAACGATGCATTTAGCAAAGAAAGGGTTACTCTTAAGGAAATGAATCAACTCCCTTACTGTAAAACCCTTAACCTTTTGAACGAAGATAGCCTTAAGTAAAGTCCGACAGGAGTACTCTGTTTTACCCATCTTATCAATGAAATTAGGAGATGAATACTTATGAAACTGGGTTTAAATTTATCGTTTGCCGTTAAGCGGTGGTACGAACCAGAGGAATTGGTCCCTATGATTAGCAACGATTTTAAAACTAAATATATTCAATTTACTTGGGATATAGTGAATCCATGGTGGCCTGTACTAAAGAGGGATAAAATTGCTAAAAAATGGAGCAAAATGTTTAAAAAGGAAAATATAATTCTAGATGGCACCTTTGCAGGTATAGCTGCATATACCTATCCTCAGCTGCTAGCTTCTACTGACGACGAAAGAAAAATTGCGGTTGACTTTTTTAAACGTGCTATTGATATGACTTCCGTCATGGAAACTGATACAATTGGAACTCCTTTGGGAGGCATGACTCATAAAGACGCTTATGATAAAAACCGAAGAAAAGAGATTTATAAAATCGCCATTGATCATATTCGTGAACTTGCAGCTTATGCTAAAATAAAGGGTTTAAAAAAAATATTAATTGAACCGACTCCACTATTTACTGAATTTCCTAGTACCCCGGAAGAATCTCTACAACTAATGAAAGATTTAGATGGTACCACAGATATTCCTATACGCCTTTTAATTGACTGGGGTCATGCATTATTTGAACCGCTTCTTAAAGAAAAGGCGGATATGACCTTGTGGATTAATACTTGTAAAAAATATATTGATGGCTTCCATCTCCAACAAACAGATGGAAAACTTGATAGGCATTGGGATTTCACTCAAGAGGGAAAGTTAGCTCCAAAATTGATAAAAGATTTAATTGAAAGAACCAATGCAGAAAACGTTGTACAATATGTAGAATTAATTTTTCCCTTTGAAGAAAGTGACGAGATTGTTTATGAAAATGTTAAAAAAACGATGGAAATTCTTACTAATTGTCTTGTAAAAGGGGTCTGTTAAAATGGATTATAAAGGAAAAGCTTTGACAATTATTAATGAATTAAAAGAAGTTTTTAAAAGACTTGATATTGCTAGTGTAGAAGATTTAGTCACACATATTTTAAAGTCTAAAAAGGTTATTTTGATTGGTGTTGGAAGAGAGGGGCTTGCTACTCAGGCATTTGCCATGCGCTTAATGCATCTAGGTATAGAAAGTCACTGGATTTGGGATGTGACTACTCCAGCAATAGAAAAGGAAGATTTATTAATTGCTACTTCTGGCTGTGGAAAAATAGGTCATATTCATTATGTCGTGGAAACTGCCAAACAAAAAGGCGCAAAGACAGCTGTGATCACAGGTGATCCAAAACAAAAGACTCCGTCAATTGCTGATATAGTATTATTTCTTCCAGCAACCGTTTATTTAGGAACCGCCGATGTGGTACCTTCTGAACAACCCATGGGGAATTTATTTGAACAAAGTTTATTAATTCTTTTTGATTTGATTGTGATGGATTTACAAGGAAAGCTTGCAAAAACTAGAGAAGAAATGGAAAGTCGCCATCGAAATTTAGAATAGTGGATTATTATAAATTTACTATTTTGAATATTTATTGAAAAATTTATTTTAAGTGACTTTCCCCCCTATGTGGGCAACATAATTGGTCCTTATTAGATTTGGAAACTGAGGAACGTTTAGGAAAGTGATAGTATGAGCCTTGTAACCCAGATAAGACATAGCGTTCTTTGGGTTACCGTACTTATCGTAGATAGGTTTAGAATTAGAAACAGGTTTAACGCCGAAATTTGCTTCTAAAGGAGAACGATAGTACTCTTTGTAATCTTTGAATTTACCGTGACTCTTCTTGTTGTTGAAAAAAGAATTAAAGACAATGGGGTAAGAATCAGCAACAAGATAGCTAGTATCAAAGATCCCCTCTTTGATACCTTTAAGGACGGTAAAAACGATAACCTTATCCAAATAAGAAGGACCAAACTCCTTCTTAAATGAAGAGAAAGTAGCCTCAGAAGGAACGTAGAGGAGATAAGAAAATTCAGAATGTTTTTTCATATAATCAGAGTAGACGAAATCAAAGTACAGTTGAGAAGAGTTACCGTATAATGACAATTGAATGACCTCCTTACGAAATAATAAAAATATGGTATCAAATAAATTATACAGTGAGGAGGTAAAAGTACAATCTTGAGGGTATTAAAAGTTGGTTACAATGCATGTTTTAGAGTTTCTAAAGACACTATAACATATTAATGTGGGGAGGTATAAATAAATGAGTGTAATACAAGGCAAAAAATATGTAATTGGCGCTGATGAGGCAGGTTTTAATTTAAAAAATGAAATTGTGAATTTCCTCGATGAATTGGAAGTTGAATATGAAGATGTAGGGATTTTCGCAGAAAATGATAATACCTTTTATCCTGAGATTGCTAAAAGGGTAGTTCAGAAAATTATAGAAAGCAATTATCAAAAAGAGGGTATACTTATTTGTGGAACTGGGATTGGCATGGCAATTACTGCTAATAAATTTCCTGGTATTTATGCTGCAGCTTGCTATGACATTTATGCTGCTGAAAGGGCAAGATTAAGCAATAATTCGAATGTTATTACTTTTGGTGCCAGAAATACTGGGCCAGAAGTAGTAAAAAAACTATTAGAAAAATGGCTTAGCTTAGAATTCAGTGGTGGACGTTCTGTGCCAAAGTTAAATTTAATTAAAGATTACGAACACCAAAATTTTAAAAAAACTATAAGTAGTTAAAATTAAATTATTTTTAAGAAAGGTAAGGGAGAGTTGTTAAATGAAGGATATATACTTAGGTACTAATTGGAAGATGCACAAAACAATATCAGAAACTAAAAGTTATTTACATGATTTGAAAAATTATCTCAAAGATATTAATTTTGATAATATAAAAGTATTTGTTATCCCTCCTTATACCGCTCTTGACATTACTAAAACAATATTAAAAGATAGTAGAATTTTATATGGTGCACAAAATATGCATTGGATGGATGAAGGAGAATATACTGGAGAGATATCTCCTCCATTGTTAAAAGATTTTGAAATAGATTTAATTGAATTGGGACATTCTGAAAGACGGCGATACTATAATGAGAATGATATTGAATTAAATAAAAAAGTTAAAGCAGCTTTAAAATATAACTTCATTCCTTTAATTTGCGTAGGAGAGAGAAAAGAAGAAAAAAAATATGGAGTGAGTCAGGAGTTTATTAAGCTTCAAATTAAGACTATTTTGAATGGGGTTAAATTAAATGATATTGAAAAGGAACTGAATGATATTTTATGGATTGCTTATGAACCTGTCTGGGCTATAGGTGAGAAAGGAAAACCTGCTACTCCAGAATACATTGAAGAAATTCATTCAGTTATCAGACAAACCCTAAAAAAATTATATAATGATGAAATTTCTAACAAAATTCCTATCCTGTATGGGGGAAGTGTTAACCAAGAAAATGCCCTTTCTATTTTAAATCAAAATAATGTAGATGGATTATTTATTGGCAGAGCAGCTTGGAAAGCAAATTCTTTTTCAAATATTATTCACCAGGTGTATGAAACTTTCATTAATAAAAATTCTCAAAAAGCTAATCAGTGATATATCATGAGATAAAAATCAAAAAAAATTGTTAAAAATTAGCGTAACTGACAATACCCATACTTTTAAAAAACACAAAATAGGCTTGAAAAAAAGAAAAAGAGAAATAATTCCCTGATTGACATTTTCTCCAAGTCAGTCCTGCAAACTTAGCCAACTTATCATGAGATTGAAAGGAAGTTAAGATTAGAACTTAGTCAAAGCAGCGCAAGATGTAGCACCATATATATCGGAAAAGGGCTTATCTCTATTATTCACAGCCAATTCACTGAATTTCAGATAAATGTTGGAAAGCATCCAATTCTTTTCAGAAGCGAGTGTATGAACTAAATGGAACCTATGGCGTGTAAGCCTTTGTAAAGCTAAAAACTGAGAACCACCTTTCGAAGAAAGATAAAGGATGAAAGAAAGAGATACCCTCATCTTAGCAGCCAAAGGCAGCCTCGCGCTCTATGAGCATCCACCAATGAAAAATAGCCTTGCTGATGGTCTAATCAAAGGTGATGCAGTAATCGGTTAGCAAGTTGACTGCTAAGTCAGGAAGCAATCTTTTTAAGCAACGACCAAAAGACCTTGCAGAGAGGAAGGGAATCTTCCCTCGCTAATCATCGTGGTACTATTTTAGCATTAGGATATCTCTTTACAAAAGAAATAATAAAAAAGATCAAAAAACAGATTTTTAGTACCATTTTTTAAGTTTCATATCAATACATAATACGAGGAGGATTTCGAATGAAAAAGTTAATTAATAATCCTGATAATGTTGTAAATGAAATGTTTGAAGGATTTTTACTGGCAAATAAGAACAAAGTAAAAAGGATTGGTGAAATAAATGCTGCTGCTAGAAAAAATGTTCCTATCAAAGATAAAGTTGGAATTTTAATTGGGGGAGGTTCAGGTCATGAACCAATGTTTCTAGAACTAATTGGTAAAGGAATGGCAGATGTTGTCGTAATTGGTGATGTTTTTGCAGCCCCTCCATCGACAGCTATTTTAGAAGCAACTAAGGCAGCAAATAGCGGCAAAGGTGTTCTTTATATATATAATAATTATATGGGGGATAACCTGAATTTTGGTATGGCATCAGATCTTGCTCAAATGGAAGGTATCAATGTAGAGACGGTTAGAGTTTGGGATGATGTTGCTTCTGCCCCTCTTGATAGAATAGAAGAAAGGCGAGGCATAGCCGGTGTTCTTTTTATCATTAAAATAGCTGCAGCTATTGCTGAAACGGGCGCGGATTTACAAAAGGTTAAATCAACTGCTGAAGAAGCTAGAGATAATATTAGAAGTATAGGTGTTGCATTAACTTCGGCTACTATACCTTCTACGGGTAAAACAACTTTTAATATAGCCGAAGATGAGATGGAGATTGGAATGGGATTACATGGAGAACCCGGGGTGAAGCGCGTTAAATTGGTGGCAGCCAAAGAAACTGCAGTGACAATGTCTGAGCAGATTTTACAAGATTTACCCTTTGAAAAAGGAGATGAAGTCTCAGTTTTGGTTAATGGGTTGGGTTCTACAACTAGAATGGAACTATTAATCATGTATAATGAATTGGATAAAATTTTAAAAGAAAAGCAAATCAAGGTTTACGATGTAGAAATAGGGTCATATTGTACAACTCAAGAAATGGCAGGCTGTTCATTTACATTAATGAAACTAAATGATAAATTAAAAGAATTATATAAGAATAAAGCTGATTCCCCTGGATATAGATTTTGTGGGAAATAAATAAATCATAAATTAATAGAGGTGATTTAATGAAAAGTATAAACGTCAAAGAATATAAAGAAATGATTTTAAAAATTGCAGAAGAAATTCAAAATCATAAAGATTATTTGTGTAGAATTGATGCTGCAATTGGAGATGGAGATCATGGAATTAGTATGGCTAAAGGGTTCAAAAAAGTAGAAGACAAATTGAGAAATAGTGAGAATTTATCAACTATTGCTGAAGTTAATAAAATTGTGGGTTTAACTTTATTGCAGGAGATAGGTGGAGCTACGGGTCCACTTTTTTCCACTATTTTTTTATCTTTTGCCAAAATTGCTGGAGATAGAAAGGAAGTAGATTTGGATTTGCTAAGCAGAATGTTTACCGTCGCTGTGGCGGATGTTTGTAAATTAGGCAAATCAAAACCAGGAGATAAAACACTGATTGACGCTTTAAAACCTGCAGCTGAAGCACTAAGCCAAGCCACCAAAGATGGTTTATCTATTGAAGAAGGGGTGAATATGGCCTACCAAAGTGCTTTGACAGGCGTAGAGGCTACCAAAGAAATGACTCCAAAACGGGGTAGAGCACGTTATTTAAACGATAGAGCTATTGGTCATCAGGATGCAGGTGCCACCTCAATTAGTATAATGCTTAAAGCTATGAAAGAATATCTAGAACAATTGTAATTTGAATTAAAGATTCGAATTTTTATAATTAATGCATTAATTTTTTTCTGTCTGTGTTTATTTAGGAAATAATTAAGAATAGAACTTATGAAATAGCTAAATAAATTCAAGGATTAAGAGGAATGAAAGCGATTGAAACGGCTTTTCAAATAGACGTAATCGTAAAGATCGGTTGAATCATATGCGGCATCAGCTAAGAAGTTGAAAATACTAAGATCCAAGTACTTAACAACTTTTTTCAAAAGGTCGAATGTATAATTTTTATCATGGGAGCAGGCAGGGGAAACACTGGTAAAGATAGGAGGTGTTTAGGAAATAGATAGTATGTGCCTTGTAACCCCGATAGGATATAGAATTCTTTGGATGTCCGTTAATCAGAGTAGACGAAATCGAACTACAGATGAAGTGATTTACGCAATAATGACAATGTAAACGTTGGAGGTGTAATCATTGAAAAAAAGTTTAAAAGAACTAAAAAGCTTGTCGTTAATCGCCAGAGGAGATATATTGAAGATGACCAGTGTGGCTAATTCTGGTCACCCCGCAGGGTCTATGTCTTCTATTGATATGTTTTTATCGGTTTTAAATAGGGCAAATATC
>NZ_AUPG01000052.1:0-234 GCF_016772115.1 Petrotoga sp. 8T1HF07.NaAc.6.1 | reverse complement strand
TAGNCTGANNACCAGTCGGGCGTCATCAACCACAGCGGACTTATATTGCAAGACCCAGAACACTATTCCCAAACCTTTCGGAGAGTGGGTTCCGAAACCCTCACGGATCTCATCCGGAACAGAGCGAATCACGCACCTGTCCACTGTATAATTTACGATGCAAGTATGCCCTGGTTCCTGGACGTCGCCAAGCGGTTGGATTGTGGGAGCTGCNTTTCTCACTCAGTCATTGCG
>NZ_AUPG01000051.1:0-221 GCF_016772115.1 Petrotoga sp. 8T1HF07.NaAc.6.1 | reverse complement strand
GAATTCCACAACCTTCAGCAAACTTCAGCATGTTCGGAATATCTCCGATTCCTTGCTGATCCCTAGATATGTGTGAGCTCTATTCGCTTTGTAGAACGATCTTCCCACTGTACCACCATACCCAAGTGCTGATTATTCAACAGCATCATCTTCACCGGTAAATTCTCCACCCGAATAGTTGCCAGCTCTTGAACTGATGACGCCCGACTGGNATCCTCNNG
>NZ_AUPG01000029.1:0-3410 GCF_016772115.1 Petrotoga sp. 8T1HF07.NaAc.6.1 | reverse complement strand
TTTTAGCGTTTTTTTCACATAAATATATTAAAAATGGATCAATTTAGTGAAAATATTAACAATCCAGATTCTGTTAATAAATGCCTCAAAGTTTTTGTATTTCAAAACTAGAAGGAGGAGATGGAATGGAAAAGTATTATGAAAAAGAACTCTTGGAAGAACTCCATGATATTCAAGAAACGTATGGATTCATCTCTGAAGAGGATATCTTGAGAATCGCGCAAAAAAGAGACATCCCTAAAGCTCGTTTGTACGGAGTGATCAGTTTTTATTCTATGTTTCATCTTGAACCAACGGGAAAATACATCGTACGTGTCTGTGACAGTGTCTCATGTAGATTAAACGAGTCCGCAGACTTAGTTAGAGCCTTGAAAGATTATCTCAAAGTGGAAGAGAATGAAACCACAAAAGACAAAAAATTCACCTTAGAAGTAGCTGAATGTTTAGGACATTGCGATGAAGGACCTGTTATGATGGTTAACGATACGTATTACACTCATCTAACCGTTACCAAAGCGATTCAAATACTCGATTCACTGGAATAGGAGGAAAATAAATGGAAAGAATCTTTCTAAAAAAGGACTTGGGCAAAAGTTTGGAAGAATACGACTTTCCAGGCTTGAAGAATGCTTTGAAGTTGGAACCCCAACAAGTTATCAATAAAATAAAAGAAAGTGGTTTAAGAGGAAGAGGCGGAGCCGGTTTTCCTACAGGTATAAAATGGGAAACAGTGTTTTCAATTAAAAATGACACCAAATTTATTATATGTAATGCAGACGAAGGAGAACCTGGAACTTTCAAAGATAGATTTTTGATGGAAAATCTTCCCTTTAAAGTTTTGGAAGGTATAATAATCAGTGGTTATGCCACTGGATCAAAATATGGTTATATTTACATTAGAGGTGAATATGTAGAGGCAATAAAAATCATTAAGAAAGCGATCGAAAAACTTTATGAAAAAAATATATTGGGAGAAAATATTATAAACTCAGATTTCTCGTTTGATTTGAAGTTGGTGAGAGGTGCAGGCGCCTACGTATGTGGAGACGAAACATCTTTAATCAATTCCATTGAAGGAGACAGAGGAAAATCTCGTATAAAACCTCCCTTACCAGTTTTTGAGGGATTGTATGGTAAACCGACCGTTGTCAATAACGTTGAAACATTGGCCGCGGCAGCAGAAATAATGAGTTACGATAACAACCCTTATTCAGAAATAGGAACAGAAAAAAGCAGAGGAACAAAATTAGTCTCTATCAGTGGTGACGTCAACAAACCGGGCGTTTACGAAGTAGAATTTGGAAAATTAACAGTTAAAGATATCGTACAAGAATTGGCAGGAGGAGTTAAAGGAGAAAAAATTGGTTTTGTTATCCCAGGAGGAATTTCCACTGAAGCATTAATTGAAGAGGAATTAGATGTACCTTACACCTATGAAAATCTTCAAAAAATGGGGAGTAACATCGGATCTGGTGGAATGATCGTAGTTTCTTCACAAAGAAATTATTTGGAAATCGTGAAAAATGTCTCTGACTTTTTCCGAGACGAAACATGTGGAACGTGTTTCCCATGTAGAGAAGGAAACAAGAATATAAACAAAATCGTATCGGATATATATAAAAGAGGATATCCAACTTCAAGGGAAATAGAAATAATCTCTGATATACAGTACGCCGTAAGCTCTGCAGCACGTTGTGGATTTGGAGAGTCTTCTTTAAACCTTATTCTTTCCATATTTGAGAAATTTTACACAAAGAAGGTGGAAATATGAAAGTAAAGATAAATAACAGAGAATATGAATTTGATCATGAAATTAGTATTTTAGATGCCACAAAGAAAGCTCACATAAAAATACCTACACTTTGTTATTCTGAAAAACTTGAACCTTTTGGAAGTTGCAGACTTTGCTCAGTTGAAATAAAGGGTGAAAGAACCTTGAAACCAGCTTGTGTAACAAAAATTACCGATGGTATGGAAATCTTTACTCATTCTCAAAGAGTAAGAAAAACAAGAAAAACTATCATGGAATTGATAATAGCTTCTCATGGGATAAACTGCAACTTAAATTGCCTTACTTGTTCAAAATCCGGCAGCTGTGAGATAAAAGAGGTTGCTGAAGAAATAGGTGTAACTGAAATAAGGGTCCCTCCAATATCTAATGGTTTACCGGAAGATAGAAGCAGTTATTCAGTTGTGAGAGAACCTCAAAAATGTATCGTTTGTAACCGTTGCGTCAGAAAATGCTCAGAGGTCCAGTCGGTTAACATATTAACGATTGCAAACAGAGGGCCAGATACATACGTTACAACTTTCATGGACAAAGGTATGGGGAACGTCGATTGTACAAATTGTGGGCAATGCATCTTAGAATGCCCCACAGGAGCCTTACATGAGGTTTATCAAATGGACCAAGTTTGGACTGCTCTCTCTGACGAAAGTAAATATGTAATCGTGCAAACAGCTCCTGCCGTTAGAGTTGCAATAGCCGAAGAATTCGATGCAGAACCAGGAAAAATTGCCACAAAACAAATGGTGACAGGATTAAGATTGTTAGGATTTGATAAAGTCTTCGATACTAACTTTGCTGCTGACTTAACGATAATGGAAGAAGCGAATGAATTCATTGAAAGATTCAAAAATAATGGGAAGCTTCCTTTATTGACGTCTTGTAGCCCAGGATGGGTTAAATTCTTAGAACATAATTATCCCGATTTATTGATAATCTTTCGTCATGTAAATCTCCTCAACAGATGTTTGGAGCTATTGCCAAGACATATTATGCAAACAAATTAGGAATCTCAAAAGAAGATATGATTGTAGTTTCTGTCATGCCATGTACTGCCAAAAAATTTGAACGGGTTAGACCAGAAATGAAAGGCGATGTCGATTATGTATTAACTACCCGTGAATTGGCAAAAATGTTTAAACTTGCTGGTATAGATTTGCTGAACGTTCCACCGGAGGAGTACGATGAACCCTTAGGTATCTCTTCTGGTGCCGGTGCAATTTTTGGGGCAACGGGTGGTGTTATGGAAGCCGCTTTGAGAACTGCATACGAAGTAATAACTGGTGAAGAATTAGAAAAATTGGACTTTGAAGCTGTTAGAGGCATTGAAGGAATAAAAGAAGCAACGGTAGAAATTGATGGAATAAATTTAAAAGTAGCTGTCGTGAATGGTTTAGGGAACGCCCGAAAGGTTTTAGAAATGATCAAAAGCGGTGAAAAAGAGTATCATTTTGTGGAATTCATGGCATGTCCAGGTGGATGTATTGGTGGCGGTGGTCAACCTATCCCAACAAACAGCGAAATACTTCTAAAAAGGATGCAAGCGATATACGAAGTAGACAGATCCCTGCCAATAAGAAAATCTCATGAAAACCCTGCTATCAAAATTTTATACGAAGAATTT
>NZ_AUPG01000035.1:0-1591 GCF_016772115.1 Petrotoga sp. 8T1HF07.NaAc.6.1 | reverse complement strand
GAAAAGTAGATAGAGGAGGCCCAAGAGTATAGGATGAAGGGTTTGATCCTGGCTCAGGGTTAACGCTGGCGGCGTGCGTAACACATGCAAGTCGGACGGGTTATAGATCTTCGGAGATATAACCAGTGGCGAACGGGTGAGTAAAAGGTAGGGACCTACCCGAGGACAGAGATAGCTACTGGAAACGGTAGGTAAAC
Source organism: Petrotoga sp. 8T1HF07.NaAc.6.1 (assembly GCF_016772115.1). Taxonomy (NCBI): domain Bacteria; kingdom Thermotogati; phylum Thermotogota; class Thermotogae; order Petrotogales; family Petrotogaceae; genus Petrotoga; species Petrotoga sp. 8T1HF07.NaAc.6.1. The sequence continues at coordinate 1,394 of NZ_AUPG01000035.1, read as the reverse complement.
TCTGATAAGCCCGAGAGGGGAAAGTGGTAGACAGCCTTAGGATGGACCTACTATCCATCAGGTAGTTGGTGAGGTAAAGGCTTACCAAGCCTATGACGGATAACCGGTGTGAGAGCATGGACGGTCACAAGGGCACTGAGACACGGGCCCTACTCCTACGGGAGGCAGCAGTGGGGAATCTTGGACAATGGGCGAAAGCCTGATCCAGCGACGCCGCGTGAAGGAAGAAGTCCCTCGGGATGTAAACTTCTGAACTAATCGAATAAAAGGGTAGTGGACACACTACAGAAGAAGGTAGATTAGGAAAAGTCCCGGCTAACTACGTGCCAGCAGCCGCGGTAAGACGTAGGGGGCGAGCGTTGCCCGGAATTACTGGGTGTAAAGGGGACGTAGGCGGGTGATCAAGTCATCTGTGAAAAGATTGCTCAACGATTGGCTTGCGGATGAAACTGATCATCTTGGGCGTAGCAGAGGTAGACGGAATTACCTGAGTAGGGGTGAAATCCGCAGATACAGGTAAGAACGCCGGTGAAGAAGTTGGTCTACTGGGCTACAGCTGACGCTGAGGTCCGAAAGCCAGGGGAGCGAACCGGATTAGATACCCGGGTAGTCCTGGCTGTAAACGATGCTCACTAGGTGTAGGGAGCGAAAGACTCTCTGTGCTGAAGCGAACGCGCTAAGTGAGCCACCTGGGGAGTACGTCCGCAAGGATGAAACTCAAAGGAATTGACGGGGGTCCGCACAAGCGGTGGAGCATGTGGTTTAATTCGAAGCTAACCGAAGAACCTTACCAGGGATTGACATGTAACTGAAGGTAGAGAAATCTACTGGCCTGCCGCAAGGCAGGAGGTTACACAGGTGGTGCACGGTCGTCGTCAGCTCGTGCCGTGAGGTGTTGGGTTAAGTCCCACAACGAGCGCAACCCCTACAATTAGTTACCAGCAAGTAAAGTTGGGGACACTAATTGGACAGCCGCCGACGAGGCGGAGGAAGGAGGGGATGACGTCAGATAAGCGTGCCCCTTATACTCTGGGCGACACACGTGCTACAATGGGGAGGACAAAGGGAAGCGAAGCCGGAAGGTGGAGCGGATCCGGAAAAACTCTCCGTAATATGGATTGTAGGCTGAAACCCGCCTACATGAAGCTGGAATCGCTAGTAATCGCAGGTCAGCCAAACTGCGGTGAATACGTTCCCGGGCCTTGTACACACCGCCCGTCACGCCACCCGAGTTGGGAACACCTGAAGGCAGTACGGTAGGTACTGTTGAAGGTGGGCTTAGCGAGGGGGGCGAAGTCGTAACAAGGTAGGTGTACCGGAAGGTGCGCCTGGATCACCTCCTTTCTAAGGAGAATTTAAGAGTTTCTACCTCCTCTATCTACTTTTGAGAGAGT
>NZ_AUPG01000030.1:0-2931 GCF_016772115.1 Petrotoga sp. 8T1HF07.NaAc.6.1 | reverse complement strand
AAATAGTTATGACGATAGCTGAAAAGTTGAGAAACGAAGGAATGGAAAAAGGGAAAATTGAAGGTGAAAGGAAAGGAAAACTTGAAGGAGAAAGAGAGTTCGCAATTAGAATATTAAGCAAAAGATTTGGTAACCAACTAACTGAAGAAATAAAAGATAGGATAAGAGAAGCAGACGAAAAAACGATAGATTATATAGGAGATAACTTGTTAGAGATAACCATAGAAGAACTAAAAGATTTAGTAAAGTAGTCGTAGAAAGGTAATTCTATACCAATCTCAAGAATTTGAGATATAATTCTGCTTTTAAAAAATATCACTCCTTAGTTGTGATTGTTTCAATGAGGAGTGATATTTTTTTATGTCCTGTCGTTGATTGCCGGAACAGAACATTTATTCATGCCTGTTTTAGAATTCTTACGTTTTTGTAACTGTTAAATTTGCCTATTGGCTCTTTTTTGGCTCAATTGGCTCATTATTGGCTCTTTTTTGGCTCAATTGGCTCATTATTGGCTCTTTTTTGGCTCTTTTTTGGCTCAATTGATAATATATTTCTCTTTTAGCTTCCCCTTGCATTATAACTATTCCTTTATCAACAAGATTGCGAAGATCCCTTGTCGCTGTTGGTTTTGATGTTTTATTTAACTCCTGATATTCCTTATTAGTAATCTTTCCCCTTTCTTTTACATACTTTACTGCCTTGATTTGCCTTTCATTTAACCCAATTTTTCTTAAATTATCTTCTGTATAAATGTCTTTATAGAAATAAACTGCAAAACCGCCAAACTCCTCTTTAAATTCTGGTTCAGGTAATCCTGCTTTTTACATTCATCAATAATTTTTATGGTTCCTCTACCCCAGGCCTCTATTAATCCAGCTTTGAAAAACACATCTGCCAATAACTCATTTCTTGGATAAGATGAATGGTTTTTCTTTAATTCCTCAACGTTAATTTCTTTTGGAAGTGTACCAACATTCCAGAGAATTATTTTATCAGGATAAATTTTTAACTGAGTATGTGGACCAATATAATCTCTATGTATAACCGAATTAATTATGGCTTCTCTCAATGCTTCTTCTGGATATTCAAGTTCTTCTTTACGATAAATTCCTTCAAATCTTATTTCAGATATAAGATATTTTGTTCGCAACAACTCCATTGTTTTTTCTACCTGCTCAAAGAGATTTCCTTCAATATCATCAGAACTTATAATATCTGTATCCGTCAAGAATTTACCCACTTTTATGTAGGAGCTTGTCCAGATTTTTTTTGGATTTTTACCGAATAACAAAAGGGCAGCCCTTGTTAATTTACCATTTTTAATCAAATTTAATTTTTCAAGTACCTTTATTGGCTCATTTTCATCTTTTACAAATGGAATTCTTTTTATCGCGATTTGTTTGAATTTTTCAATTGTTTCATAATTTATATCCTCAATAGAAGCGTTTCCCTCAGTATACTCTTCCCAGTGCTTACCTGAATTGGATATTAGAAACCTGGTCAGGTCCTTGCCTTTTAGTTCCTGAATTGTGCTTCCGCTTCTAACATAAAATCTCCCATTATAAGAAATTGGTGCATAGGAATGCTCAACTTCTATTACAATTATTTCCTTACCGTTTTTCTTTTCTAATCGGACACTTGGTATAATGCCAAGGATATCCCTTAATTTATTAGGTAAATCCTCAAGTAATTTCTTAGAGTCTTTAACGCCAACAGGCTTACCATTATCATCAACTCCGATGAGCAATCTTCCACCGTCGGTGTTTGCAAAGGCACAAATCGATTTTATATATTCGTCCCGCCATGAGGACTTGAATTCGGTTGTATGAGATTCAACTAATTCTAAATCCATATTTCTTTTCTCTTTTTTCAAAGGCTTCTTTCCCACCTTTTAATATTTCGCAAACGTGTTCTCTAATTCCTTGTCAAGTTCTAGGAATAGAATAAGAAGTGTTAACCACATGATAAGTTATTAAGTTCGCTGGCATTAAATTTAATAGAATAATTTATGCGATTCTCTACCAAAAAGTGTCTGCTTAACTTTCTCAAAAATGCAAAAAAGTAACATAAATAAAATATCATAACTTTGTTAAATTTTTATTAATTTCTTTATATGCAACAACATTATTGGTACCTATTCAGTCTAACGCTGCCAAGGATGGCTTGAGAAAAATGTTGACAAACTGCAACAATTGAAAGGACGGTAGATTTAGTTAAGGAAAGTTTTTTGAGTTATAATATCTGTATATAAGTATGTCCTTATGGACGAGCTGCTGGGTTAAATGGACAGGAGGTTTCTTCCTTAGAAGGGTGGGGAGCGTGGCAAAGGGGCGCTATAAAACTTATTATACTTGAGTTAGAAGAAATGGGGTGCCAAGATGGACACATTAGAAGAGATAGCAAAAAGGGAAAGAGAAGAAGCTAGATTGGAAGGTGAAAGAAAAGGGATACTTGAAGAAAGAAAAAGATTTATTGAATTCATTATGAAAAGCCTAAAAAAAACATTAGATAACCATTTAACCGAAGAATTAAAAAATAACCAATTAACCGAAGAGTTAAAAGATGAGATAAGAAAAGTGGATGAAGAAACGATAAACTACATAGAAGATAATTTATTAAAAATGACAATAGAGGATGTAGAAAAAATTAAGATCTCCAATGTATTTGAAATATTAGAAAAAATGGTTATAATGGACAGTGGAATAGCTAAATTAGATGGTTTACGAGAAGGTTTTAAACAAGGAATAATCGAAGGCGAAAGAAAAGGTATTAAAAAAGGAAAACTTGAAGAAAGAAAAGAAATGGCTATAAAGTTATTAAGTAAACGATTTGAAAAAGATTTTACAAAAGAGATGAAAGAAAAGATAAAAGAAGCTGAAGAAGGAAGAGTAAACCAAATAATCGACAATATATTTGAAATAACTATAGAAG